>JAYSKW010000844.1:0-8726 GCA_043726085.1 Limnoglobus sp. | reverse complement strand
CCGCGTGACTTCGTTGACCGAAGCCCACGACCGCGTCGACGACTCGAAGCGTTGGCGAAGTGCCATGAAACCTTCTTCGTTGTTGAAGCCTTCGAGCGCACGAACGAGGCCGAACGTCGCGTTCGCGCCGCCTCGCCCGAGGTTGATTTCGCTGCGGAATGCGGGCGTCATGGCCACGGCCCCATTGCTGCAAATCTGACGCAACATTGCGAGGTAAATTGACGGCTTCCCGAAACCGTCGATCGGCGTTTCGATCACGTATTGCGCCTCGAAGCCATCGCCGGAAATCGTGAACGGAGTCGCATGACGAGGCGTGTGGCAACTCCGCACGACCCCTTCGTGATACAACGTTTCCTTCGCTCGGTGACGGTTCAGCAAGTTCTCGAGTTCGTCGTGTGGGACGACCGCCGTCTTAGGATTCGACACTGCCATTAGGCGGATGGAATTCGTCTCGGCGTTGCGTTCAAGGCACCAACGGATTTTGTCGTCGGGCGCTTTCGTGCTGATTCGCTGAAAGACTTCCGCGTGCGAAAAATAGCGAAAGATATTCGCGGTGAAACCGAACCGCACCTGCAAGCTATGCCAGAAACGGCGACTCGTTTTCACGGGCTGGCCGTGCATCAGCAAGTCGTCGGTGTGGTTCGCGGCGCTCGGTTTGTCCGTGGAATCGTGGCCAATCGGAACCTGCAAGTCGCGAAGTTGGCAGATGCCGTAATCGAATGTCATCGTCATGATCGTCTCTCCAATCGGGGTGATAAAAACGGGTTACTCTTCGACCGCTC
Source organism: Limnoglobus sp. (assembly GCA_043726085.1). Taxonomy (GTDB): domain Bacteria; phylum Planctomycetota; class Planctomycetia; order Gemmatales; family Gemmataceae; genus Limnoglobus. Next base: position 7,944 of record JAYSKW010000844.1, on the reverse strand, counting down.
TGCTCCAATGCTGAGTCGGTGCGGTTTGGCGTTTCTTCAGATACTCTGGTAAGTCAACGGGCGTTCGCGCGAGTGCCCGCATGGTGGACTGCGCGACTTGCTGGATTCGCGGGTTGATTTGTAACGTGCGCCATTCGGTTTCGGCCCAGACGTATTGCAGTGTTGGGGCGGCGGTTCGCACGAACGGCCAACGCGTCTTCTGGCATTGCACAATGTTTTTCACGGGCACATCGGCGTGCTTTCGCAAAACCCGACCGCACATCTGCACCGTGATCGACTTCGCGCTCGGGCGGCAAAACACCGTCTGTAAGCTCGGGCAATCGAAGCCCTCTGCGAGCACGATGCAGTTCACCAGGCAATCGACTTCGCCGCGTTCAAATTTGTCGAGTTGCGCTTCGCGGTCGCCGTTCGCGCTGATGATTTCGACCCGCACTCCCGCAGCGATCAGTCGATCCGCAGCGCGTTTGCATTGCGGAATTGTGTGGAAGTAGAAGACCGTTTTGCCCCATCGTGCGCGATCTTGGATGTAGCAATCCGCCACCGATTCGGGCGAGTAATCCGGGATGGTGAAGTGCCGATACTGGCTGAGGTAACCGTCTTCGATCAGCGTGCGAATGCCCGCATCGCGGATGCTCGTATCGAAGCAGAGCTTCACTTTGTCCGCGCGAAATGGCGTGGCAGACAAGCCGAGAATGTAACGCGGGCGGATGACGTTGTGCAGATGCGCCATGCTACCTGCCGCATCGTGTTGGGCTTCATCGACGACGAGCAGATCGAGGTTCGCGGGCGGGTTCTTGTCGAACATCGAAATGAACTCGGCCTGCAACGGGATGCCACGTTCGGCAACCTCCGCTTTGGCCTGCGCGAGCAGAAACCGACGCATCGCCACCCAGCCGACTTTCAGGCCGAATTCGCGTTGCAGCGCGGCCGCTATCAACAACCCCATCACCGTTTTGCCGCTACCCGTGGGGCTTTCGACGAGAATCGAACGCAGTTGTTTTTGCGTAAACAACTCCACCGCTTTCTCGACGATCCGCGCCTGATACGGTCGCGGTTCGATCGTCGTGCCGCGAAGTAATTCATCGAGAACAAACACGATCGCAACCCTCTTGGCTCACCGAATGAATCGGTTAGGAGAGAGAGTTATTGCAAAAATTCGTTCGCGCGCCGATGTCCGTAGTGAGTCAATTTGTAGGGCATTCTTCGTGAGTGCCGTCGATCTCACCCTCTGCGACTGCTCGAACGTTGGGATCGAAGTTGCAACCAGGCCCGGTCATCGGTCAACCGACGTGCGTAGCGGTCGCAATCCATATAAATCAGACAACGAGTTTATTAAAGGAACGGCACGATGCCTGCAACGAACGCGGTCTCAATCGGTCCGATATCCATAGGCGCAGGTCCGCTGGCGTGGATCGCGGGGCCGTGCGTGATCGAGAGCCGCGACCATATTTTGCGTATCGCGGAACAGCTTCGGAAGTATGCGGACGAACTGAACGTGCCGATGGTGTTCAAGGCTTCGTTCGACAAGGCGAACCGCAGCTCGGGCAAGTCGTTTCGCGGAGTGGGCGTCGATGTGGGTATGAAGATCCTCGCGGAAGTGAAGTCGGAGTTCGGCTTCCCGGTCACCACGGACGTTCACGAAGTCGGTCAATGTGCGGCCGTGGCGGAGGTTTGCGATATTTTGCAAATACCGGCATTCCTCGCCCGGCAGACCGATTTGCTCGAAGCGGCGGGGCGTACGGGGCGGGTGGTGAACGTGAAAAAGGGCCAGTTCATGGCCCCGTGGGACATGAAGAACGCGGTGGCGAAACTCGCCGAAGTCGGGAACCATCGCGTGTTACTGACCGAACGCGGCACGACATTCGGTTACGGCTTGCTCGTCAACGATATGCGGGCGATACCGTGGATGCAGGAAACGGGTTGCCCCGTGATCTTCGATGCCACCCACAGCGTACAAACACCAGGGGCGTTGGGCGACCGAACGGGCGGGGACCGGACGATGGTTCCGTACTTGGCTCGCGCTGCCGTTGCCGCGGGTTGCGATGCGGTGTTCGTCGAAACGCACCCGAACCCCGAATCGGCACCGAGCGACGGACCGAACATGATCCCGCTGGCCGAACTGCCGAAGTTGATACGAATCTGTACCCGAATCCGAGCGGCGCTCGACGCCCCGGAGTGACCCCACTGAGTCGCCGAATGAAATGGTTCCCTGTTTGTCTGGTGATGATCGCGATTGCCGGTTGCACCAAACCGCCGACGACGATCGCTGGCCCCGATGCGGCGAGAGTCGTCGCGGTCGATCCGTGGCCCGCACTTGCGGCCACGCTCCGACGGCAAAGCGATCTCGGCGCGATCCGCCAGGGCCTCAATCAGTTCGTGGCCGATGCTTCGACGAATCCCTCGGAGGCAACGATACCGAATCTGGCTGCTACCGCATTGCAATCGCACGTCGAACGATTCCGACCATCGGATACGGATCGTCGCGAAATCGAATCGAAGGTGTTTACGTCTCTCGACCCGAACTACATCGCCGAGTGCATGTATTTCCGAGACGTCGTGCGTTCGCTGGACCCGACCGGGTTACCGCCCGATAAGCAAGCGAGCATCGGTTTCGCGTGGGTTTGCCGAAATGTGTACCTCGAACAATGGTTGCTCGGACAGTCTCAGGAAGGCATCGTTTACGCGCCACCCGTGCCGCCGTCGTTCGTTTTGCGGCGAGGATATGGCACCGGACTCGAACGGGCCTACGTTTTCTTGGCAATGCTTCAACAGATGGGCATTGATGCGGGTTTCGTCGGCATGGCGGGTCGCGAAGTCGCCCCCGAAACTGCCGTCGTCGAGAATAAAATTGGGAAGGGGCCATTCTGGGCGGTCGGCGCGCTCGTCGGCAAAGACGTGCTTTTGTTCGACCCGTGGCGCGGCGAACCGCTGCCCGGCCCTGGCAGCAAAGGCATCGGGACGCTCGCACAAGTGAAGGCGAACGTCGATCAGTTGAAACCGTGGATCGAAGACAAAGCGAAGCCGTGGGACGTGAAGCCCGCAGAAGTGCAAGCCTCGACGGTTTATCTCTGTGCCCCGTTTTCCGCGCTGTCGATGCGAATGAAACTCCTCGAAGAGAAGTGCCAGGCCGATGTTGGCGTCGCACTCGATTTCGACATCGATGCTGTGGCCAACCGATTCGCGGCGAGTCTCGGAGCGCCGCCGACGTTCTGGGGGCCGCCCGCCACGAAGAGCGCCCACTGTTATACGCGGGTTTTAGCGTCGTTCCTTCCTGCGGAAGAAGGCGGAACCGATCGTACGCCTGTTGGGGCGATGCAACTGTACTTGCGGCTGACGAAGATCGAACCGATTCCGTTGGCGCTATACGTCCCGCCTGCGGAGTTGACAGCAAAGGAAGCCGGTACTCGGTTACAACTGTACTTCGGAAGCTGGTTTCTGGAGAAGTTCGTGGAACCGGCACCGAGGGAGAAGATACAACGCGGCCAGTTCGGCGAGGCGATCAAAATCTTGGTGGATCGCGAGTTGCAAGCGAATGCGTCCCGCGAACGCATTCGAGGTAACCCGCAGTTCGAGCTAATCATCAGCGAATGGTGCAGGGCTGCCAACGAGGTTTACAACAAGCTGAGCAAAGCGAGAATATCGCCGAACCGCCTCGTGGAATTGCCTTTAGCCGAAGCGAGTGTCGAAGAGTTCTGGAAGTCGCGACCCGTCGCGATCCAGTCGCTGACCGATACCTCGATTGCGTCGATCGGCCTCGCGGAATCGGCGTACTTGCTCGCGCTATGTAAGCACGAACAAGCCGAACGCAGCCAGGTGCGCTATCAGAAGGCCGTGCTCGCAGGAGCCGAGAAGTTGCAGCAGCGAGCGTTGACAACGTCACAAGATTCCTGGGCCGTGGCGAAAGATGCGTGGCAGCGTTACGATGCGGTCGATGCGGCTTTCGAGAAAGCGTATCCCGCTCGCGCGCTGCACATTCAGCAACTCTCGCAACGGGCAACGGCACTCGCCGCCGACCCGAACAGCGATAAATAAACGTCGCCATGTAACCGTTCACTGGGGCAGATTGCATATCCAACCTCTCAGACGCCGTAGGTCGTGGTCGAAGAGGCTTTGCGATGAGGCCCGACAGAGTATCCGCGACAAAAACCAGAATGTTCGGAATCGTCGCGTGAATGCACTGTCGGGCCTCTCAAAGCTTCGACCCGACCTACAAAACCAGTGGGTTCAAAACAAAAAAGTATACCCCGTAAACGGAACGTCGCCATCAGTTGAACAGATTCATGCTCGCGAGCCGTCGCACAAAGACGATGCTTCCAACGACAGCCGAAGTCAGGCCAGCCATCAGTACGGCACCGGCGGCAATATCGAGACAACCCTGAATGCGGTTTTTGCTTTCGCCATCGAGACCGTGAAACAGCGTTTCGATGGTGCTGTTGAACAACTCAGCCGTGAATACGAAGCCGATACAGCCGATGAGCAAGCACCATTCGATCGGATCGCAACGCAACACGAATGCGGTCGCCACAACGAGTACGGCAACGAAAAAGTGAACGTAGAAGCTCGAATGCCCACGTACGCCACGCTTGATACCGCGAAACGCCTCGCGGAACTTTTCACGCCAACGCCGTGGCTTCTTCCGCTTCGGTAATCCTTGCGAGGAATCGTCGGGGTTCCACTTCGGACCGTTCATGCCTCGCCCGATCCGTTTGGGGTACAGAGGGTCCATCGCTGACGACCTCCGCGTTATTGTTGGATAAACGGCGATCCGACGCGACCCGCACCCGTACCGGCGGCGAGGTTGGGAACGATCGAGAACTGGATGCCGAAGTTGTTCACGAGTGCGTTGTAAGTGAGTCCCAAATACACGGAGAGATCCGGCCCCGTGCGAACGATCGTGAACGTATTCGACAGTGCGAGTTGCGTTCCGAAGTCGTAAGTCGAAGCGACGTTCACGCCGTACTTTTTCGTGAGTTGATAACCGAACGATGCCGTGACAGCCTTGCTGTTGACCGGTTCGATCTGCCGGTAACCGAGGAAGAAGTTCGTGTTGTCGGGGCGGGAAAAATAGGCACCGACGGTCCAGTAGCGGGCACCGAAATCGAACGGGTCGAACCAACCCGAAGCGGTGAGTGCCGTCTGATCGCCGACGTTCCAGATGTAGTTATACTCCAAGAACGAAACCGATTTTCCGAAGTTGTCTTTGTCGGCATTCGGAAACACCGATGCGGACAGATCGAGCGACATCCAGTCGATGGTATGTTCGCGACCGGGGAAACCGCGTTTCGTTTGCAGACGCTGATCGACCCCAACGCGGAAAACTTGCAACTCGTCGAGCGTATCGACGCGGTTGTCCACACCTCGACGAATCGCGTAGCGCTGCGGATTGAAAATCGGCGACGTCGACAGCGCCAGTCCGGCAGCCCCTTTAGTGTAGAACGTCTGTGCCGGCGTGATCGTGCGATACGCTTGATCGATCGCGTCGTCGTTCAAGCGGTCGAGCAACGGCAACTGCCCGAACGGCGTATTCGTACGGGTAATTCGATAATCCGAGTGAAGTGTTGCCTTATGATATAAGCTCTTGACATTGAACAGTTCACTCGCTGCATCGGGGTAAAGTTGCGACACCGAAACCGAAGATCGCACGCCGCCACCGCCGTAAATGCGACCGCGTTGCTCGCCGGAAAGATCGTTTGAATAGCCCGTCAAATCGAGCAAGCCGTAAGGCACGACATTCACAGGGCCTGCACGAACGGGCAAACTGAGTTCCTGCATCCAATCGAGTCGGCCGGTATCGAGGCGTTGCTGTTCGGTGGGTAGCAGTGCGAACGGGCTGATGGTCGTCGGGCGAAACTGCGCGTAGCCTGCGTTGGCGCGGGAATTATAACTGAACAGGTCGAAGAACGATTGCCCGATGAGATTGCCGGATACTTTCGGTAGCCATCGAGTTTCGGTAATCCAGTCGCGTTTTTGCCCACCCTGGGCGTAAATTGAGCCTTGCCACTTGCCACTACTGGCAGCGAGATTCAGGAACGATTCCTGGTTGTACCCCAGGTCGAATTCTTGCTTGAAATACTGCTCGAGATAGTTCTTATCGCTGACGTACGCGAGTTGCCGTTGGAGCGTGACGTGCCGACGGCCATCGAAAAACCCGCCTTCGGGATCGCGATCCGCGAGAATCTCGAACTGCGTGCGCCATAGCGCCCGGCCGCGAAACGAAGGGTTTTTCGGTTCCACACCGCGATCGCCACCGAGAACGTCGACGCCATCGTCGGGAATGCCATAGAGTCGGAATTCGTTTTTGATCGCCCCGCCGAATCCGAAGAAGTTCGGGTCGCGTGCCGTGTAGTCGGTACCGAACGCGGGTCCGCGATCCGTGAGGTAGTCGAGGTGGAGTTTCCAGTTGTGGTTGTCCGGCCCGCGAAGGGCCAGCAATTTATACATGTCGAACGTGCTGTAAAATTGTCTGCCGAAGATGCGATCGTTGCCGAAGCCGATACCGGTGAGCGGGCCGAGTGGTTCCGCCGGGTCCGTGCGCGAATACGGCGTGTAGAAGATCGGTACACCGAGTAACTCGACGCGGGTGTTTCGCCCCGTGAGAACCCGCTCGGAACCGTAGTCGACTTCGCCAGTCGTAATGCTGCGATACGGTATGCCGAAGATATTTCGTCGCACCGTTTCGCGTTCGATGAACTCGATGTCGCGAGACAGAAACTCGATCGACGGATCGGAAGGCAACTTGCTCGAGTACACGCCGGCACGCTTTGCGTTCCACTCATTTTTGCCGAGACGGTTAATGCGCTCCGCGTATAAGTGTACCGAATCCTTCAGGTGATCGAACGCCAGTTCGAGATCGGCCTTGAGCGCAATCGCCTTGTTTTTGTTGACATCGTAATAGATCTGATCGGCTCGGAGCGTCCGCGTCAGGAACGATTTCTGACCGAACGTGCCTAGCGTTTCGTCCTTGCTTCGCACGACGACGTTCCCCGTGAGGAACATCTCGATTTCCATCGGCTTATCGCCGGTCGGCTCGTTTTGCGTCGCCAGCCCGTCCATCGCGTTCTTGCCGTTCAACCCTTTGATCCAGACGACGAGGTTATCGGCGGCGAACTCGAACTCCTGCGCCACAGGCCCTTTGCGACTGGCAATTTCGTAGGTGATATTGATGATGAGGCCGCCGGTGTAAATCAACCGCTGCGTCCCATCACCGATCGGGATGAAGTCGAACTTTCCGAGGTTGCCGTACCGTGGGCTGAACCGGAGGATCTGGTTGCGTGCGTTGGGTAAATTGACCCGCGAACCTTCCGTCAGAAATAGCTCTTCGTTGCGTGGGGCAGTGGGACGAACCGGCGGCCCGACCCCCGATGGCGGTGAGTCGGGAATCGTTGGTGGTGGGAACGGAAGTTGCAGGCTATTTCGCGGGAGCGGGTCGGGATCGACAATCGTTGGCGACACGACGGGAGGCAAATCCAACTGCGGCAACGGGATTGGGAGGCGCGGCGGTTCTTGCCCGAACGCGGTGGCGACCGTGCAAAGAAAAACCAATATCGCGGCCATTCGCCTAACCACAGCCCCTCCATGGGCACGTGTTCCAGCAGAGTGGTAGACCATTACCCCATACGTGGGTCGCGAACTATAGCCCGTTAGGAATTGGCGTCAAGCCAGATAGAAACCGGGGGTATCCCTCTGGATTTTGGCGAATAGTTCTGCGTAAACTCTTGTTCGCTCATGCGGTACACGAACTCCGGAGGCAGGGATGCCGACTTTGACCATCGAATATGCGACGGAAGCCGAACGCCTGCGGTACGAAATCGCCGTCGCTTACGTGCAGGAGATGGCGCGGCTCGGTGCTCCCGGCACGGTGATCGACGCCTGCGAAACCTTCGCCCTCGACGCCGGTCGAAAACTCTTGCGGGAGAATTTGCAGGCGACCGTGCAGGCGCGGGC
>JAYSKW010000843.1:0-1964 GCA_043726085.1 Limnoglobus sp. | reverse complement strand
CGACTCCATCCCCCGAAGAGCCCGCAAGTGATTCGCTAACATCGTTGATAGTTGGCAAGGTCTCTTCAGAATTCTTCATTGCCAGAGGCTTCAACTGTCCCAGGCCGAATTGCTGGGAAGCAATTGCCCCGACCAGCATCGCGGCCGCGAGCGAGGCGATGCTGACCATCCAGCGGCGTGCGTTCGATTTCTTCGGCTGCAATGACGCGGCCACGGAGGGCACCACAGCGGGTGGCGCTTCGGCGGCGAGGCGGGTTGTCAGAAGCTGCCCGAGTGAGCGGGTTTCTTGGACATGTGCATTTGCAGCGGGGTCGTACGCGATCCGGCGTTCGATGTCCGTGCGTTCGGCATCGCTCAGGCTCGGGTCGTTGAGCGCGTATGCCGTCAGTTTCGATTCGTCCATTTCCGTGTTCATGATCGTCCTGTGTGGGGTTATGCCAGTTGGGGCAGTGTTCGCCGGAGAGTCTTCAACGCGGTGTGCAACAGCACGCCGACGTGCGACTCGCTCAGGCCCATGATTTGTGCAATTTCGCGGTACGTGAATTGATTTTGAAACTTCAAACGCACCGCTTCGCCCTGCTCGGCGGGTAACTCCGAGAGGCGTGCCATCACGAATTGTGCAGAGTCGCGTTGCTCGGCACGGTGTTCGGGGTCGGGGTCGCGGGCTATCGGTTCGGCCAGCAGTTCGGGTGTCGCAAGCATACGAGTGTCCTTTCGCAAAAGGTCGATAGCGCGACGGCGACTGACGGCAAACAACCACGCGGCGAGATGCGATTCGACTTGCCCGCGAGGCTGCTTGCACAGTTGGAGAAAGGCATCTTGCACGACATCGCGACTGCGTTCCGGGTCGTGCAGCAAGCGCCGAACGTAAGCCAGTAACGGCCGTTCGTAGCGATCCACCGCAGCGAGTATCCAATCGCGATCGTCCAACATGACACCTCCATCACGCTCACCAGATCAACGTGCGACGGAGAAGTTTATTAATGGAATTTCGCAGAAAGTGTGCGAGATCGGGTAAACTCAGCTCTCTCACCACCTGACCACTCCCGAAAGGTTCGACTCATGTTGCGTTTTCTCGCACTACTGATTGCCTTCACACTCACCTCGGCCACTACCGTTTTTGCGGTCGAACCGATCCGAGTCGGCATCATCGGGTTAGATAATTACCAAGCGGTGGCGTTCACCGAACTCTTCCACAACCCGAAAGCGGTCGGCGACTTGGCGGGCATCAAAGTCGTGGTGGCATTCCAGGCGGGGAGTCCGGATATACCGGAGAGCGTTCGCGAGTTGCCGAAGTGGGTCGATGCGATTCAGAAACTCGGCGTCGAGGTGATCGATTCGCCGGAAGCGGTCTTGAAGCGCGTCGATGCGGTATTGCTGATGAGCGTCGATGGTCGCGCGCATCTCGAACAATTGAAGCCGATATTAAACGCAGGAAAGCCAGTCTATATTGGTCGCCCGCTCGCGGCATCACTTGCCGACGCGGTGGAAATCTTTCGGTTAGCGGCCGAGTACAAAACGCCGATCTTCACTTGTTCGCAGCATCGTTTCAGCCCCGGATTCATCGGGATGCGGAAACACGCTGAAGTCGGCGACGTGCTCGGTGCGGATGTTTACGGCGGCTGCCCGCGCGAGCCACACCACCCCGATTTATTCTGGCACGGCATTCACGGCGTCGAGACGCTGTACACAATCATGGGGCCGGGTTGCGTGTCCGTAACGCGAACCGCCACCGAGACGGCCGACGTGGTGACGGGCGTTTGGAAAGACGATCGCATCGGCACGTATCGCGGCATTCGGAAGGGTGCGCCGAAATACAGTGCCACCGTGTTCGGCACCAAAGGCGTTTCGACGGCGGGCATCTATGGGCACGGCATCCCAGTGAAAGGCATCGTACCGCTGAACGACAAATACATGGGCTACGAGGCGACCGCGATTGAGATCGCCAAGTTCTTCAAAACCCG
>JAYSKW010000842.1:0-1177 GCA_043726085.1 Limnoglobus sp. | reverse complement strand
CCGGTTCGAGTTTAACGCACCCGGCGGTGCGTTTTACTTGTTCTCGAAAGCACCCTGGGGCACCGGCACCGAGTTCGTGAGCGAGGCGGTGAAGAACTCGCTGCTGATCATTCCGGGTGGCGTGTTCAGCAAGCGCGATAGCCACTTTCGCATCAGCTACGCCGCGAAAGACGAAACGCTAGATCGTGGGATCGAAGTGCTAAACCGCTTGGCGAACCGATAACGCGAATACTTCGACTACTTTCTCTCTTAATACGCATTCAGGGTTGACGACGTACCGGAAACTTCGCCAGAATAGTGTTGTTCGCATCATCGAACGCGGTGGTGTCCAGAAAGGACCATGACGGCCATGAAACGTTTTGCCTCGATCTTCCTCTCGCTTGCGGCTCTCGTTGCCTGCAATGTTCATCTCATTGCAGCCGAGGTTGTCGCACCCCCGAAAACGCAGGGGCCGTTTGCTGTCATCGTCGGCGTCAGCCAGTTCGACGACAAGGCGATCCAACCGCGACCGTCGGCCGATGTCGACGCCAAGGCGATGTACGATCTGCTCGCCGATGCCAAGTATCTCGGTATACCGGCAGATCGCATCATTCTGCTCACGTCGGTAGCCGATGCGAAGCGTGGCAGCAAGCTCGCGACTCGCGAAAACATCATCGCGGCCGTACATCAGGCCGTCGCCAAGACGGGCAAAGACGACCTGTTGCTGATCGGCCTTTACGGCCGCGGCTGCCCCGTTGGCATCGATAAGTTCGCGTTCTTCGCCAACGAATCGACCGTAACCGATCGAGCGAAGAACGGCGTACTCGGAGAGGATCTGGCCACCGAACTCAAGGAAGTGAAGTCGCAAAAACTCTGCGCGTTCCTCGACGTCAACTTCAAAGGTTACGACGCGGGTAAGGAAATCATCGCGGAGCCGAATGCGTTCTCGCTGTTCGGCGCGATCTATGGTTCGACCCCCGAAGACAAAGACGAAGACGAAGCCCCCGTTCGCGATAAAGTCGTCGTGCTGTCGAACCTTCCCGGCAACGATCCGATCGTCAAAGGCGATGGCGGGTTGTTCACGGCCACGGTCGTTGCGGGCCTCAAAGGCGCAGCCGACGTGGAAGGCTACGAACCCGATGGCTTGATTTGTATCGACGAACTGACGCGGTACCTCGACAAGGAAATCACGACGCAG
>JAYSKW010000841.1:0-2061 GCA_043726085.1 Limnoglobus sp. | reverse complement strand
AGCTCAAGGAATATCTCGGCGTTCGGATCGACGACCTCAGCTTTTCGATCGACCCGGCGCACCGCGGTATTTTGAAGCAAACGCTGATCTCCGTCGGCTATCCGGCCGAAGACCTCGCGGGGTACACCGAAGGCGCATCGCTGCCGACGCAACTGCGCGAGATCGCCACGAGCGGCATCCCGTTCCACGTTCGCGATTATCAGCGCGATGCCGCCGATGTGTTCTATGCGGGTGGCGACGTTCGCGGTGGCTCTGGCGTGATCGTTTTACCTTGCGGCGCTGGCAAAACAATCGTCGGCATTATGGCAATGTCGCTGTTGCAAAAGTCGACGCTGGTTCTGACGACGAGCGTAACGGCGGTGAAGCAGTGGCGTCGCGAAATCATCGACAAAACGAACCTCACCGAAGCCGATGTGAAAGAGTACACCGGCGACAATAAAGAGATCGGCCCCGTAACGGTCGCGACGTACCAAATCATCACGTATCGCCCCGGAAAGAAGCGAAAAAAGAACAAACCGAAGCCGACGAACGAAGACGACATTGAGGACGACGACGAAGAAGAAGACGAGCCGATGCCCGAGCCGACGATGGAAGAACTCGAAGGCGAGGACGAACCCGAAGCGCGCGGCAAGCGTCGCGGTCCCGGTTCGCCCGACGAATATCCCCACTTCGGCTTGTTCGACAAGCAAGATTGGGGCCTGATCATTTACGACGAAGTTCACTTGTTGCCCGCGCCCGTGTTCCGCGTGACCGCACAGATTCAAGCCCGTCGCCGGCTCGGACTGACGGCGACGTTGATCCGCGAAGACCAGCGCGAAGGCGATGTGTTCACGCTCATCGGCCCGAAAAAGTACGACGTACCGTGGCGAGAACTGGAAACGAAGGGCTGGATCGCCTCGGCGTCGTGTACGGAAATCCGCGTCAGCCTGCCCGACGATCGCTTGCGCATGGAGTATGCCGTCGCCGACTGGCGGCACAAGTACCGCCTCGCCAGCGAAAACCCCGTCAAAGACGAAGTCGTAGCCGAGTTGCTCAACCGCTATCACGATCAGCGCGTGATCGTCATCGGCCAGTACCTTTCGCAATTGCGAACGATGGCGAAGCGGTTCAACATCCCGCTCATCACCGGTTCGACGCCGAACGTCGAACGCGAACTGCTTTACAACCAGTTCCGTAGCGGCGAAGTGCGACACTTGGTGTTGTCGAAAGTCGGGAATTTCGCGATCGACTTGCCGGATGCGAACGTGCTGATTCAGATCTCGGGCACGTTCGGCAGTCGGCAGGAAGAAGCCCAACGGCTCGGTCGCGTGTTGCGTCCGAAGGGGTCTGGCGGCGAAGCGAACTTTTACACGGTGGTGACGCGCGATACCCGCGAACTCGACTTTGCCCACCACCGGCAGATGTTTCTAACCGAGCAGGGGTACAGTTACGCGATCGTCGACGAACGGGAAATCCTGCCCGCGCCCGCGCCGAAACACATAGAATCACCGTTATGACACCCACGACGATCCGCCTCGCCGCCAAACTCCATCGCCGCGTCTGCTTCGTACTCACCGAAGACGCGGTGTTGGCCGAGGAGCTGCTCGCCCGGAAAAAGCTCTCAACGGAAGTCGTGGGGCGGCTGTCGGATCGCGTGTTGCTCATCCGCCCCGGCCGCGCCGTGGCGGTGCTCGAAGAACTCAAGAAGATGGGCCACACGCCACAAGTCGTCGGGAAATAACATACTTCGGGCGGGGTGATTCGATACGTTTTTGTTAGCCCGACGCGCAAGCGAGGGGAACCCGCTAGAAGGCACGACATCGCAGAAATGACAGCAATCCCTCGCTAGCGCGTCGGGCTAACAAGAATGGTTTGTTAAACCGGTGACGTGTTACTTCCGACCGTGTGAAGTGGAAATGCGCCCCCATGAGGCCGCACATATTGAGGCAGCGATTGTCGCTCTCATGAGTTCTTCATTTGAGCCTGCTTACACTCGGCTTATCTTCTCCAATCGTTCCACCAATTGCCGTACTTCATGAAAACCTATTTTTGCAGCTTCGCGATTGCGCTTCTGGCCATCAA
>JAYSKW010000840.1:0-10479 GCA_043726085.1 Limnoglobus sp. | reverse complement strand
GTCCGCACGCAAGTGTTGGGTGCCAAGGTCGCCAAGGCGCTGGCCAAGCAGTTCCGCCTTACGGGGCGTGTCGACCTCTATCATGCCTTCGCCAAGTGCATGGCCGATGTCCTGAAGCCCGGCGGCATTCTCGGCCTGCTCACTTCCAATCGGTTCCTGACGATCAAGTCCGGTGCCTCGCTGCGCGAGTTGTTCGTTACCGACTTCGACCTCGAAGCGATCTACGATCTGGGCGACACCAAGCTCTTCGTCGCGGCAGTGCTGCCGGTCATTCTCGTTGGCCGCAAAGGTCGCACGGGGAAAAACGACTGTTCGTTCCACCGAATCTACCAACACCGCAACGGAGTGAATGGCTCTGCGATCGCGAGCGACTCTCCACTTCAGGCGCTTCGCGACGATTTGGCCGGTGTCATCGAAACGCCCAGAGGTTCGTTTTGCATCGAGAAGGGAACGCTTGCGTCGGATGCCGACACGTGGTCGCTGGCTTCGGTTGAATCGGATGCGTGGCTCGCGACCATCCGCAAGCACCAGGTGCATACCTTCGGCGACCTCGGCAAGGTGCGGGTGGGGATAAAAACCACCGCAGATGAAGTATTTATTCGCGCCGACTGGGATGATCTACCCAAGGACCAGCAGCCAGAAAAGCCGCTCCTTCGCCCATTGCTGACTCACCATGTCTCGGATCGCTGGAAAGCACAACCTGCCGCGAAGCACGTCCTTTACCCGCATGCATCGAAGAACGGGAAGCGATTCCCCATCGACTTGAAGGAGTTCCCCAAGGGTGCCGCGTATCTGGAAAGCCATCGGGAGCGGCTCACGCGAAGAACCTACGTCATCGAGGGCGGGCGCGAGTGGTATGAAATCTGGGTTCCCCATAACCCCGAGGATTGGGATAAGCCGAAGATTGCTTACCCGGACATCTCGGAATATCCGCGATTCTTTTACGACGATAGCGGGGCGATTATCAACGGCGACTGCTACTGGATTACGCTGTTCGATGGTGTGAATCCGGACTGGCTACTGCTGATGTTGGCTGTGGCGAACTCCACATTCATCGCGAAGTTTTACGACACCGTGTTTCACAACAAGCTGTACGCAGGCCGTCGTCGCTTCATGACGCAGTACGTCGCAAAGTTCCCGCTGCCCGACCTCAAGAAATCCACGGCTATCGTTCGAGTGGTGCGGGCCGTGCTGAAGAACGGAGTCACCGACGAGGCCGAGAGAAAAATCGATGCGCTCGTCTGGCAAGCGTTCGGGTTGAGCGATACTCCGTGCCGATAATCGAAAACGCCCCGGTATTCACCGGGGCGTTCTCCGTGTCTCAGACCGTGGCTTATACTTTTGGTGGCAGGTTCGTCACGGGGCTATCGTCGAACTTTGGCGTCGTGTTGGTGATGCGTTGCGGTGCCCGGATCGGCTCGGGTTCGATCGAACGCGAGGGTGAATCGGTCGAGACTTCATCTTCGAGGCCTTTGACGCCCTTCTTGAACTCGACGACGGTCTTGCCGAGCGAGCGACCGATTTCCGGTAGCTTGCGGCCGAACAGCAGCACGCCGAGCAGCACCAGAAGCAGAATCTCTTGTGGCCCTACGCCAGGTAAAAATGCGAACATGCGAGAAACCTCCTCAACAGAGAGAACCGGGAAACAGATGTTGGAGGAGGTTGAAGGTAACCCCGACCGGCGGGAATCGCTAACGACTTAAAAGAAGTATATCCCGCGCAACCCCGTTCGGGCAACCCAAACGCGGCGTTTTTTTTGCTACGCGGTTTCGAGGACTTTCACTTCGGCGAGTACATCCTTCACCACGTCGCTGACCTCGCGACCTTCGATTTCGGCTTCGGGACGCAGGATAATCCGGTGGCCGAGTACGCCCATCGCCACGGCTTGCACGTCGGCATGGGTGAAATAATGGTTGCCGCGCAGCACGGCCCGCGCTCGCGCACAGCGCATCATGGAGAGTGCCGCACGGGGGCTGGCCCCGAGCGCGACGTCGGGGTGTTCGCGGGTCGCTTCGGCAATTTGCACGATGTAGTGGTAGAGCGTGTCGCGTCCGAACACCGATGTCAGCCGATTTTGCAGCGACAGAATGAGTGCAGGGTCGAAGAGCGTCGAGACTTCAACGGGCGGTTTGCCGTGGAGTTTGAGCAAGTCGACTTCGT
The DNA here is from genome assembly GCA_043726085.1 of Limnoglobus sp. Taxonomy (GTDB): domain Bacteria; phylum Planctomycetota; class Planctomycetia; order Gemmatales; family Gemmataceae; genus Limnoglobus. The sequence goes on along the minus strand of JAYSKW010000840.1, from coordinate 8,319 downwards.
GATCGTAACCGGGGTAGCCCATCTCGATGCGGAGCAGAAAGCGGTCGAGTTGGGCTTCGGGTAGGCGGTACACGCCTTCTTGCTCGATCGGGTTCTGGGTCGCAAGCACGAGGAATGGCCGCGGCAACATCAGCGTCTGGCCGTCGACCGTCACTTGATACTCTTGCATCGCTTCCAACAGTGCCGCTTGCGTTTTCGCGGGGGCACGGTTGATTTCATCGGCGAGCAGAACCTGCGTGAAAATCGGACCCTGCCGCAAGATGAAATCGTTCTTGTTGCGGTCGTAAATCGATGTGCCCGTGACATCCGAGGGCAGTAAGTCTGGCGTGAATTGAATCCGCTGATACTGGCAACCGAGCAGCTTGGCGAAGACTTTCGAGAGCGTCGTTTTCGCTACGCCGGGCACGCCTTCGAGTAGCACGTGGCCGCTTGCAATCATCGCGATCAGCAGTTGTTCGGTGACGTGGTTCGCGCCGACCACGACCTTCGCGACTTCGGCTGCGACTTTCCGCCCCAAGTCGCTCGCTTGCTTGGCGAGTGACTTCGCGATCGCCGTGGGATCGTCGCCGTCGGGTTGAATGACGGGCACGATTTCCAGTAGTTCGCTCACGCATCGCTCCCATTCGGTAGAAACTTCCAACTGCCCGTCTCGGCCTCGCGCGCCACGTACACGACCGTCTCTTGCAGGTCGCGCCACCGCGATGGGGCAATCGCGGTCGCTTTCTCACCGTATGCGATCGTCCACAATTCGTTCAGGGCGCGTAGCAATTTCGCCTTGCCGCCGCGTGGCTGATCGGTGCCGATCGGAGGCAGTTCTGCCGGTTCCACATCGACCGGTAAGCCCCATTGCTGGAACAACGCACGCAGGTGATCGCGTAGCGGCTCGCGGATATTTCCCGTAGCGAGCGCACTGCGCTTTCGCAAAACGAGCGGGCCGGAGCCATCGAGTTCGATTTTCGGAGATGGCACGAAATCGGCTCTTGAGCGTCCGCTAAACATGCGACTGACGAGGTAAACGAGTGCGGCAATGCCGAGGATGACCGTGGCGTACTCGATGATGTGAGCGAAAACGATCCCGCTCTTATCTTTTGTGACAATGGCTTCGGGCAGGCCTTCGTCCTGGAGTTTCTCGATGCCATCGTTCAGCTTGTTCTCGATCATTTCGAGAAGTTTGTCGCGACGCGGCATCGGAAGCGGCGGGATACCACCGGGGAACGGGTTACCCGCATCGAGTTTCACGCGGTCGAAGTCGGTGATGATTTTGCCATTTTCGACGAACAACACCCGCGTGCGTTTCGTGCCATCGCGCTTCGTGGCGAGGTACGACGTGAGAAAATAGCTGAACACGAAGTTATCGGTTCCCGTGTCGCCACCATCGGCCCGCGCAGCTTCGTTGGCGATCATCATCTGATTCGAGAACATCCCGACGTCGGCCACCACGACCGCTTTGCCGAACTGTGCCGGGTCCGTCATCGCCGCAATCGCCGCGCCGTCTTCGAGTTCCGCGCCGCCACGGTATCGCGAGTTTCCGGGGAATTCGGCCAACGTGTGACTGAGGTATAGGTCGTTTGCCCCGTTCCGCAACAACGCAGACGGCCGGTGTGCGACTACGCGCGATGTCTTGATGAGCGCAGCCAGTTCGGGTACGGGCGGCGGGAGGATCGTCGCGAACGGCGAGTTCGCCTCACCGCGAAAGCAGCGCCGCGGTCGCGTGCATTCCACGTCGCGGCCGGTTATCTTTGCGGTGCGATTGATGTTGTTGATCGCCGGGAAAAAGTTTCCCAACTCGATGTTTTCATTCGTGACGATGAAAACGGTACCGTCGTTTCTGAGTACGTTCTTTGCGAAAACTTGCATCCCATCGAATCGAGTGCCGAAAAGGACGACAACCAGTTCGCTCGACGCGGGGTCGAACGGGTCGATATTCTCTTGCGGAACCAGCTTCTGAAACTTCAGCAAGGCACGCAGGATTTCGGTGCCATTCGCCGGTATCGCGGCCTGCGGTTTCGCGTCGTCTTGTGCAAAACTGATCGGGCTGACCGCGATTACGAGTGCGATACCCAGCAGGAAGCGGAAGACTGTCATGCGGGTGTCACTCCCGCGAGTTGGCAGAGGCAACGGCGGGCGTCGGCGAGTGCCGTCACCGGTAATGGCTCGCCCACCGAGGTATATCTGGCCAACTCGTAGAGGTGCGCCAACTCGTCCGCGTACGCTTCGCTCTCTGGCACCTTCGCCCGTAACGCCGCTGCAATCGTGTGGTGATTCCAGACCCGCGCCGAGTTCCCGCACAGCAACACCGACAGATACTCGAACGCGCGGACGAGCGATTCGCGGTCGGCAATCGTCCGCGGATCGACGGGCCACGCACCGAGCCGTTGCGCGGCAGTTGCGACGCTCCGCTCCTTCGGTTCCCCACCCGGCCAGAATCGCCACGCGATCAGAGCCACGACGAGAATTGCCACGAACAGGATCACCGGTAGCCACGTTCCCGCGCCGCCTTCGCCGGCGGAACCAATCGACCAGTCGCCGAGTTTGAACCCACCCCAGCCACCACCGCCACCGCCATTACCGCCACCGTTGTTCTTCGGGAACCAATCCTTCAAACCGAGATCGGGCAACTTCCAATCGCCGCCACCGAAGTTGCCGTCGAACCAATCTCCGAAACCCTTGAAGTCATCGCCCGCACCGCCTTTGCCATCCATGCCGTCGAATAGATCTTTTCCGAAGTCTTGACCCTCCGCGCTATTCATGAGGTCCAAAAGTGCGTTTTTCAACTCGGGCGTTTGGTCGAGTGGCCCGAAGTTCTTCTCCCAGAACTGGACGAAACCGTTGATGTCGGTGTTCTTGCCACCGAAGGCATTCGGGTTCGGTAACGGATTATTGAACGGGTCGAAGTTCTGCGGCAGTTGCGGCATCTGCCCTGGATCCCTGTTGCCCGGAAATTGCGGTCTCGGCTGTGGGCGGGGCATCTTATCCGGAAAAAACCGCGGTTCGCCGCGGTTCGGTGGCATCTGTGGTGGTTCGCGGTTTATCGGTGGAAACGGCGGGGCTTGTTGCGGCAGATCGTTCGGCATCTGGCCGCCGTTTTGCAGCCAATCTTGAATCTGCTTTTGTACCTGGGGGTTTTGCGCCAACGCCAGTGCCCGCAGCTTGGTCGCCAACGCTTTGATGTCCGCATCGCTCACGGGCGGATCGGCTGGTGCCGGATTCTGCACGACGCCGAATACGGGAGCCGCGAACAAAATGGCCATCGACAACAGTACGAGCAACTGGCGGATCATCGGTTGGCTCCCGCGATCGACTTAGGGGCTTCGGGGCTGGCGGGAACGATTCGGCTAATCGCGTAGGAAGCCTGCCGTCGCACGCTCACGTCATCGTCTTTGAGAAGGTCGAGTAGCACGGGCAATGCGGCCCGCGCCGGTCGCCCAATCATCCCGAGAGTATACGCGGCACCCGCACGGCGCTCGGTGATTTTATCCTTCAACGCCGCGATCAGCGGTTCGACCGCCGGCGTGCCGATCGTGGCCAATGCCGCTGCAAGATTTTGCCGCACATCGGTATCGCTGTCCTTGAGTGCCTCGACTAGTCGCCGGATGACGGTTTCATCGACCGACGCGCCACCCGGCTCGGCTGCACACATTAAACACGCGATCGACGCGACGAGCGGAACCACGGGCACCTCGTTTACTTCTTCGGCAATAACGCCATTGGCTTGACGGCGGCAGCGGGCTTCGGTTTCTCGTCGCTCAACATTTCTTCCACCATTTTAACGCGGTCACCATCGATCCGTCGAGCATCGGCCACGTATTCGGTTGCGATTTTCGACTTCGGCGAAGCGGTGATTGCGAAGCGAAGTACCGACCGACGCACGATCGGGATCGACTGGTGCGACTCGCGCTTGCCCGTCGCGATTACGAAGTCGGCGGCATCCCACTGTTCCCATTTGCGTAAATCTTCGATCGGCAAGTCGGCAATATCGGATTGCGAAACGAGCAGTTTCATGCCGCTCAGCACCTCATCGTGGCTAATCACATCGCTGCGCGATTCCCAGAAGAACCGCAAGACTTTCAGCCCGGCGTAGCGTAACGGGAACTCTTTCTTGTCGTCGTTGAGCATCCCTGTCAGATACTGCCAGCCGCCTTTCGGGTCGAGCATGATGTACCCGGCGAGCAGGCCATCCAACCCACTGCTATACACCTTGTTCGCGTCGTCGAGCAACGCGCGAATCTCTTGCGCGTGTTCTTTCTTGCCGCAATGCCCGAGCATCATGCCGTAGACACCGAAACGCGACGCGGGGGTTTGCGGGTTCTTCAACCAAGCGATCAGCGTATCGGGTGGGAGTTTCTCGGCGACGGTGCGGATGTCTTTGTAATCGGTGTTGCCGAACTCCATGAAAGCATCGGCTGCGATCACGGTGTCGGCCGAATCGAGGTGGCGAAAGAAGTAATTCAGCTTGCTAATCGCGTCTTTTTCGCGAACGGCGAGTGCGCCTTTCAGGTACTCCGGCAGTTTGCTTTCCGCCTTCACCGGCTCGCCGCGATACGGGTCGAGCGTGTAGCGCGACAAGTTACCGAGGATCGCCGTCGATGCCACGGCCGAGACGGTGAAATCGATGTTGTTCGCGTATACCGAGCAGAACACGAGGTAGCGTGTCTCGCCCGCCGCGATGTCCACGTATCGTGGCAGCATCAGGATTTTCTTGTCAGCGAGGTACGGGTGCGACTTTACGGTATCGGTAATGTGCAGTTCGGTCGAACCTTTGGTGATGTCCGTCGCATCGCGCTTCGGGTTTTTGAGTTCCCCCGCAACGATGAAGTCGGCTTGGTTGACTTCGCCGGATAGCGTCTGCCCCTGCACCGAACAGAACGGGCACGCCGACGCGAACGGCAGATACGCGGTGACTAGCGCAACGGCCAGCATCCCGCGGACGATCGATTGAACCATTGCCCACCTCGCACGGTAACGAAAAATCAGGCGACGCCAACACCACCAATTATGGGGATAACACAGCCATCATCGCAAGGTGTACGGCGCAACATTATACGTTGTCGCACGCAGCGAACGCTCGCCATTCCAAAAACTTCGGGCTGCGTTCCCGCGGCTGGCTGCCTCCACAGTTGTGAAACCGCGCGCAAAACTCGAATTGGACGCGTTAAAAACGCGCCCCACGTTGAGATATTGTAAACTAGCATCACATGTCCGATCGCGGCGCAGCGGAGGAGCTATCGTGGGTCTGTTCGATTTCCTGACCGGCAAAAATAAAAAACGCGCCCCCCAGGCGAACACCAAGGGCATGAAGAAGGCGGACCTTGCCAAGCGCTGGGAACTGAGCGGTCGCACCGGCCAAGGGAGCATGTCGAAGGTTTACAAAGCGTTCGACAAGACACTCGGGCGAACCGTCTGCTTGAAGTTACTCGATAAAGTGAAGACGCAGAAATTCGAGAGCCGCTTCACTTCGCTCGGGTTAGTCAAGCCGACCGAAGGCGCGATCTGCTCGGCGATCACCCACGTCAACTGCGTTCGCACCTACGAATTCGGCGTGACGCTTCAGGGGGAACCGTACCTCGTTATGGAGTGGATTGAAGGTTTGGGTTTGAACTACCTCGTCGAGACGAAGAACCTGCAACTGAACGGCAACCGCGTCAATTATCTGGTGCAACTCTGCGAAGCCATACAGTACATGCACGATTTGAAGTTCCTGCACCGCGACCTCTGCCCGCGCAACGTGATGGTGGACAAAGAAGGTGTAGTCAAATTGATCGACTTCGGCCTCACGATCCCGTACACGCCGCCATTCTGCCAGCCGGGTAACCGCACCGGCACGATGGATATTCTCGCGCCGGAAATCATCAAACGGCGTACCACCGATCACCGCGTCGATCTCTTCGCGCTCGGCGTGACGGCATTTGAAGTCTTCACCGGCGCGTTGCCGTGGGAGCGTAGCCCATCGTCCGAAGAGAACCTGCGTCGCCGTCTGAACACGCCGCCCCGCCATCCGAAGGAACTCAACCCCGCCATCGGCGACGACCTCGCCGCGTTCTTGTTGAAGTCGATTTCCAAAGAGCCAACGGAACGTTACGCATCGGCGAATCAGATGAAAGAACAGATATTGAACCTGAAACGGCAGGACTATTAATTAATGAAACGATTCACCGCACTCGTCGTTGTTCTCGGTTGTGGCGTGCTGTTTGCGCAGTCGCCGGAGAAGCCGAAATCGGAGCAAAAGCCCGCACCGGCGGTTCGCGACAAGAAAGCCGAAGCCGAGGCAGTGAAGTACGTCGAGTCGGTCGGCGGGCGGGCCGTGCAAGATGCGAGCGCGCGGGGCGAGCCGATTATCAGCGTGGTATTTGCAGGGAAATCGGTGAAGGTCGTCGATGCCAGCAAGCTGACGGCACTGACCGCTCTTCGTTACCTGGGCCTCGAAGACACGCAAGATACCGATGCGTTTTTAGCGCAACTGACTCACCTGCCGACGGTGAAAGCGGTCAACCTGAGCCGAGCGAAGTTCAGCGATGCGGGGTTCGTGCATCTGGCGAAACTCGCCGACCTCGAAGAACTCATCCTCGATGGATCGCCCGTGACGGCAACGGGAATCGCCGCATTATCGAAACTCAAAATGCTCCGTAAATTGACGCTGCACGGTGCGCTGGTCGATGATTCCGTCGCGAAGGAACTCGCGGGGCTGATATCGCTACGGCGACTGAGCCTGACCGAAACGAAGGTGACGCTTGCGGGGCTGAATTGGTCCGCACTCGCCGAACTCGACGCACTCGACTTGGCGTTTTGCCCCGTGAACGACGACGGTCTGAAAGCGCTGGCGACGTTGCCGAAACTCGCGGACCTCGACCTGACAGGCACTGCCATCAGCGACGACGGCTTGAAATCCCTGAGTGCGAGGAAGACGCTGCGACGACTCGTTTTGGCGAAATGCGATATCAGCGGCAAGACCGCCGATGGGCTGCCGATAACGCTCGAAGATCTCACGCTCGGCGGCAAAAGCATCGACGATGCCGGCCTACGCCGCGTCGCATCGCTGGCCGCGTTGAAGAAGCTAACGCTCATCGAAACGCAGATCACCGATGCGGGGTTGAAGATCGTTTCGACTTTGCCGAAGCTCGAAGAAATCCACATCGAGAACGCCCTCGTTAGCGACGCCGGAGCCAAGGAACTGGCCCGCACGACCACACTGAAACGCGCCACTTTCCTCAAAACAAAAGTGACGAAAGCGGTTGGCGACGAACTGCGAAAATCGTTGCCGAATCTGGCAGTGAGTTTCGAGTAAAAGCAGACGGTGCCAGCTATACCCGCTTCGCGACAACGAACGTTGGCACGACACCGCCACCGGTGAGGACGTTGACGAGCGGCTCGGTCGAGAGCCGCGTTAGGCAGCCGCCAAAGGCGCGGCCATTCGCGACGAACGGGTTCGTATCGACCCAGCGTTCGTGGATGTTCAATCGGCCCGCATCGAACGATGGATACGGCTCGGTCGCTACATCGACGCGCTCTTGCACCACGTGCCCTTCGCTTTGAGCAACGCTCAAACATTTCGCCCAACTCGCGGTGTCGGTGTTCCAGCCGAGGACGATCTGCTTGCCGCCGTGCGCGTTATTCGGCTTTAAAACCAGGCGATCCTTGTTGTCGACGATGTACGGCAGCAGATCGACGTGAAGCCCGTCGTGCATCGTAATCCGGTCGGCGACGATCCGCGTCCACGGGATGTGCTCGCGGATCGCTGCGTGTTCTTCGGGGGTAAACATCGCGGCATTGCGGTCGTCGGTGGCGACGGCGAACGCGGCTTTCTTGCCGAGGATTTTGCAGCGGAACGGGTTGACCATACACGCGGCCCCCTCGCGCACGGCACGAATGAGCGGGTGGTTCAGGCCGCATTCGTCGATGAGGTCGCGCAACAATATCCGCCGGTAAACCAGATTCACGCGCCGTCCGTTTGCGCGCAGCGTGCCGTTGTAGTAATCGAGTTCGCGCGGGTCGGCGATGCACGTCTCGAAACCTTGTGTCTGTAATGCCTCCGCGAACAGCACGAACTCGGCCTGCGTCGGCACGTTCGCCCAATCGACGATTGCGATCCGCGGCAGTTCGCCGTTGCCACTCCACTGGCTGTAACAATCGAGGAGCGCCGACGTCAGTTCGCCCAAACACGGCAGCGCAGTGACGGTGTACGATTGCTGAAACTCTTGAAACGCAGGCAATTCGGCAAACACTGCGGCGAGTGCATCGGTGTAACCCGCGCCGGCGGGGGACTGCGAATTGAGTTCGACGAAGCGCAATCGCCCTTCGCGGCTGAAGAATCCATCGAACCGC
>JAYSKW010000839.1:0-2982 GCA_043726085.1 Limnoglobus sp. | reverse complement strand
CTTATGCTGCGCGCGATCCGCGAGTTCGTTATTTCCGAGAAGCGGAAAATCGCGGTGCCCCGTGGAACATCAATCGGGTCGTCGAATTGGCACGGGGAGAGTTTTTCAAGTGGCAATCGGCCGACGACACGATTGCCCCGACCTTTCTAGAAAAGTGCGTCGAGGTCTTTCAGAAAGACCCGACGGTCGGCGTCGTGATGTCGCAACTCGCACCGATCGACGGCACCGGCGCGATCATCGACCCGAATGAGTTAGAAGCCCGCACCGGAGAACCGGCACCGCGGTTCATCGATGATGTCGAGCCGTATCGCTGGGACTATTTGACGTCACCACGAGCGGACCGCCGTTATCGCGGCGTGCTGTTGTATTGCGAGCGTTGCTTGGAAGAGTTCGGTTTGATGCGGAAGGCAACGCTGCTGAAGACGGGCATCCATCGTCCTTATCGTGGTTCGGAAAAAGTTTGCGTTTCCGAACTGGCAATTGCCGGACGCTTTCACCAGATTCCGGAAGTCTTGTTCTTCAATCGTTGGCACGACGACCGCTTCTCCGCGATTGGCACCGCCGCTCAACAGATGCAGTGGGTGAATCCGAAAGCCAAAGCCAAGAAATTCGTCTGGCCGCGACAGATTCGTTGTTGTGTTGGATACGCCTGGGCGATTGGCCGCATGAAAATGCGGTGGTACGAACGAATCGGCTGCACGGCGGCGTTCGCCCAATGGGTGCTGCGCCCCCACAAATGGACCGGAATGTTGCGGGATTCGTTCCTGGGCCGTGGAATGACCGCACTATTGCCGAAGCCGAAAGCCGCGACGGGCGAAGTGTTTACAGCACCGACCGCCACAAGTTACGAATCAACGGCGAAGTAATGTTCGCCGATCATAAACATCAAACCATCCTCACAACTTTCAAACGAGAAATCACGGAAATAACTTAGAAACATGGCCACGGCAATTACTTCCCCCACACCACGACACTCGTTACAGCCGATCGTCGAGATTCCCTCGCTCGATGAACTGTTGCGCAAAGACCTCGACTACATTTGCGATTCTCTACAAGCAGAGTTCGCCAAGATGTCGGGCAAGCGGCTCCTCATCACCGGCGGGGCGGGCTTTTTGGGATACTACCTCGTCCAGGCGGTCCTGCATTGGAACGACACTCGCTCGCCACAAAAGCGCATCGAGTTGACGATGTTCGACAATTTCATGCGGGGCATGCCCGACTGGTTGGCCGCGCTCGATGGTCGCGTCGATTTGATCTTGGTTCGTCACGACATTCGCAATCCACTGCCGAAGGACATGGCCGACTTTGCCTACATCGTTCACGCCGCCGGGATTGCGTCGCCAATTTATTATCGCAAGCAGCCTATCGAGACGATGGACGCGAACATCAACGGCCTGCGGTCGTTGCTCGACTATTGCCTCGCTCGACAGAAAACGTCGCAGCCCGTGGAAGGCTTTCTGTTTTATTCCAGTAGCGAAATTTATGGCGACCCGCCGGCCGACAAAATCCCGACCGACGAAGAGTATCGCGGCAATGTTTCTTGCACCGGCCCGAGAGCCTGTTACGACGAATCGAAACGCTATGGCGAAACGCTGTGCGTGACATTTTATCGACAATATAACCTGCCGATCAAAATGTCGCGGCCGTTTAACAACTACGGTCCCGGTTTGAAGATCACCGACCGCCGGGTGCTGCCTGACTTCTGCCGTGACGTGTTGTCGGGCAAGGATATTGTCATGCTTTCCGACGGGGCACCGACGCGGACGTTTTGTTACAGTGCCGACGCGATCATCGGATATTACAAAGTTCTCGTTCGGGGTCGTAACGGAGAAGCCTACAATGTCGGCGTGGAAACGCCCGAGATTTCGATGGCCCAACTGGCCGAGCATGTTGTAGCGTTGGCTCGCGACATTTTCGGATACGAAGGCCGCGTCGTTCGCGAGGCGTCCGCCGAGAAAGATTACTTGGTTGATAATCCCAATCGCCGCTCGCCGAACATCCAGAAAGCACGCACCCAACTCGACTATCAACCGTCGGTAGAATTTGCCGACGGCTTACGTCGGGCGTTGATCTGGTACTACCACAATCAACAAGCGGAGGATGCGTGATGAAGGTTTCCATCATTGGTGCCGGATATGTCGGTCTTGTAACGGGCACTTGCTTGGCAGAAAAAGGCCATCAAGTCACACTCGTCGATGTTGATCCGGCCAAAGTAGCCGCGATCAACGGCGGGACGCCGCCGATTCACGAACTCGACTTGCCGGAACTTCTGGCCAAGCACGCGGGCAAGAATCTCTGCGCAACGACCGACCTGCACGCGGCAGTTCTCGCCACGGAAATCACCTTGATTGCCGTGGGAACGCCGTTCGATGGTCAGCGGATTGACCTGACGTTTGTTCGCGAATGTTCGGCCCAAATTGGCCGCGCCCTTCGCGACAAGAACGATTATCACGTTGTCGTTGTCAAGAGTACGGTTGTACCCGGCACGACCGACGATGTCGTTGGCGTGACCGTTGCTCAAGAGTCAGGAAAAGTTCTTGGACGAGATTTCGGCCTGGGCATGAATCCGGAATTTCTCACCGAGGGCCAAGCGCTGGCTGATTTCATGCGGCCCGACCGAATTGTTCTCGGCGGTATCGACGCCCGCACGCAAGACACGCTCGACGGTTTGTATGCGAGCTTCACGAATTGCCCGCACATTCGTACGAGCAATAAAGCGGCGGAGATGATCAAGTACGCCTCGAACTCATTGCTGGCGACGATGATTTCGTTCGCCAACGAGATTGGCAATCTTTGCTCGGCGGTCGGCGGCGTCGATGTGCTGGACGTGATGCAGGGCGTCCATTGTTCGTCGTACTTGAGTCCCTTCACCAAAAGTGGTGAGCGTGTGACGGCCCCGATCAGTTCGTTTTTGTTGGCCGGTTGCGGTTTTGGCGGAAGTTGTCTCCCCAAGGACGTGAAAGCCCTCGTCAGTCATGGCCA
>JAYSKW010000838.1:0-1730 GCA_043726085.1 Limnoglobus sp. | reverse complement strand
TGCATGAATCGGATCCGAAATTGTTGTTTCCTCCGCGTCTCCGCGCCTCCGCGGTTCAAAATCCTGATCGTTTGAAACCGACCTGTAGTCTCTCCCTCGACCTCGACAACTTGTGGTCGTACTTGAAGACCCACGGCGAAGCGGGGTGGGACGAGTACCCGAGTTACTTGGCCATCGTCGTACCGAGGGTGTTGAAGTTCCTGGCCGCGCGGAACCTGAAGATCACCTTCTTCATCGTCGGCCGAGATGCCTCCGACCCGGCCCACGCGGCGGTGTTACGCTCGATCACCGACGCGGGGCACGAGGTTGGCAACCACTCGTTCCACCACGAACCTTGGCTGCATCTCTACAGCGAAGCCGAGATCGAAGACGAATTGAAACGCACCGAAGAAGCCATCGAAACGGCCACCGGCATCAAGCCGACCGGCTTCCGCGGCCCGGGGTTCAGCCACTCGCCGACGCTGTTGAACGTGCTTGCCCGCCGGGGCTACACCTACGATTGTAGCACGTTCCCGACGTTCCTCGGCCCGCTGGCGCGATTGTATTACTTGGCCACTGCCAAGGGATTGTCACCGGAAGAGCGGGCCAAGCGGAAGAAACTCTTCGGCCGCTTCACCGACGGCTTCGGGCCGTTGAAACCGTTCGTATGGACGACGCCGAGTGGCCCGCTGCTCGAAATCCCCGTGACGACGATGCCGATCTTCAAAGTGCCGATCCACGTCTCGTACCTGCTCTACCTCGCGGGGTACAGCCGGGCGCTGGCGAAGCTCTATTGGCGGACGGCGTTGTTCCTGTGTCGGGCGACGGGCACCGAATTGTCGCTGCTATTGCACCCGCTCGATTTCATGGGGTCGGACGATACCGATCGTTTGAGCTTCTTCCCGGCGATGAAGCGGCCGCACGCCGAGAAGATTCGCCTCGTTCATGAATTGTTCGACATGCTGCAAAGTGCCTACGACTGCGGCCCGATGGGCGAACACGCGGAGCGGATCCGGAGTCACGTATGACACGAGTTCAAGCGGGATCGCATCTTGCGGTTCTGATCGCGGCGTTGATCGCCTTGCATGCGATGTTCGCGCCGGACACAGAACCGTTCTTCAACAACGACGAAACTCGCCACACCATGACCGGCGTGTTCGCCCGCGATGCGATCCGCGATCTGCCAAGCACGTTGAACGATCCGAAAGCCTACGCCGTAAGGTACTACGTTCAGTATCCCGCACTCGGGTTGATCGTCTGGCCGCCATTCTTTTATGCGGTCGAAGGTTCGTTCATGGCGATCCTCGGCACCGGCTATTGGGTCGGCCGTTTGACTGTGGCATGCTTCGCATTGCTCGCCGTGATCTCCTCGTATCGGCTGGCACGGCTGAACTTCTCGCATCCACTATCGTTGTTCGTTGCAGCGTTCGTCGGGTTTTCGCCGTTGGTCTTCACCTATTCGCAAGTGGTGATGTTGGAAGTGCCGGCGTTCGCGCTTGGCCTCGCGGCCATCGTTCATTTCGAGAAGTATCTGCGTGAACCGCGCGGCCGAGATGCGATTCTCGCCGGGCTATTCGCCGCGTGCTGCGCGCTCACCCGATTCGATGGCGTGTTCCTGTTGCCGTATTTCTGCCTGCGTTTACTGGGCACCCGGCAGTTCGCCGTGCTGCGAAACCGTGCCGTGATCGCCGCCGTAGTCTTCGCGGCGTTGCTGGCGGGAACCTACTACGCCTTCACCTTCCGTGTGTACG
>JAYSKW010000837.1:0-3304 GCA_043726085.1 Limnoglobus sp. | reverse complement strand
ACCTGTCGCACGAGGGTTTTCGATGTCGCACGCTGTTCGTTTTACGGTATTTCCTGCTATTTTATTCGCACTCAGTGCGAGTCTCGTTGCGCAAGTCCCACAATCGGAACTGAAAACGACGGTCGCATTCAAAGGGCATACCGACCCGATTTATGCGGTCGCTTATAGCCCCGATGGCAAGATCGTGGCCACGGGTAGCTTCGACAAAAGCATCAAACTTTGGGATGCGGCCACGGGCAAGGAATTGCGTTCGCTGGCTGGGGCAGCGGGGCATCAGAGCCTCGTTCTCTCGCTGGCGTTCAACGCGGCCGGCGATCAGATCGCTTCCGGTGGGGCGGACAATTTCGCGCGAATATGGGACGTGCCATCGAGTAAACCGAGCCGCGAAATCGCGATGGGTGGCAAGGTCGCAAAAGTCGCCGTGAGTGCTGACGGCAAAACACTCACCGCGGCGAGCGACGATGGGAAAATTCGCGTCTGGACAATGGCCGACGGCAAAGCCCTCGGCGAATCGGTGGGGCACATCGGCGCAGTTACGGGCCTGGCACTGACACCGAATGGTCAGTCGATACTTTCCACCGGCGACGATCGTACGCTTCGCGTCACGAATGCATTAAATGGCTTACCCGTCGCAACGGTGGGTGTCGGACCGGTGGCCGTCGAAGCGATGAGCATGACGGCAAACGGTGCCAACGTTTACACGACGAGTGCCGATGGCTTACTTCGCGTTTGGCCGACTGCCGCGTTGCCTTCCAAGAAGCTGTTCGACCACACCGGGCCGGTGCGTCTGAGTGCGATATCGAACGACGGGAATTTCCTGCTGACAGTCGCAGCCGACAAATCGGTGAAGTGGTCGAACGCCATCACCGGTGCGCCCGTGATGGCGATTCCGCCACTGGCATCGACCGCCGAATCGCTGGCAATTGCAGCAAATAACGCACTCGTCGCGTTGGGCACGACGGACGGCAAACTACTTGTGATTGCAACCGGCGATGGCAAAACGAAGGGCGAGTTTTTCGCACATACCGGTGCCGTGCGTGCGGTGACGTTCCACCCGAATGGCACGCAGATCGCCACGGCGGGCGACGATGGGCTGTTCAAAACGTGGGCGTTGCCGTTGAACCCGCCGAAGGTGTTGGCGCACGCCGATGTCGTAACGGTGTCTACGACTCACCCCGATGGCAAGCGGGTCATCACTGGCGGGAACGACAAGTTAGTCCGCATCTGGAACAACGGCAACCCGGAGAAAACGCTCGCCGGTTGTACCACGGCTGTCACTGCGGTGTCAGTGGCAGGCGATGTGACGGCCGCCGGCGAAACGAACGGCACCGTGCGGTTGTGGACAATCTCAAGTGGCCAACCAGCGGGCGTGCTGGTGGCCGCACATCCGAAGTCGATTGCGTACGTCGCCATCTCCGCTGACGGCCAAACGCTGGCGACTTCGGACGCCACAGGCCCGATCAAACTCTGGAAACTGCCGCTCGGCAAAGGGCCGAAATTTGAACCGACGGGCAGCATTGCGTTGAAATCGCCGCTCGTCGCACTCGAAGCGATCGCGGGACAGCCGCAGTTCCTTGCGGTGGAAGAGACAGGTATCGCGACGACATTCGACAAAATCATCGGCAAAACCGTCGTTGCAAGCGAAGCGTTGAAGGGTAAGACGACCGCATACGCACGAATGTCGACGGGCGCGAAGTCCTCGTTCGCAGTCAGCGATGCTGCAATCTCGAAGTGCATCGTTCGCGGTGCGGATGGCAAAACGCTCAAGGAAATCAGCGTCGCCGGGCCGGTCGAAGCACTGGCAATTTCCGCAAGCGGCACGCGATTGATCGCAGCGACCGCGTCGCCCCAAGGCCGTGCGGTTCGTGCGTACGATGTCGATACGGGCCGCGAACTGCAAGGCGTGGCTATCGCCGCTGCGGTGCGCAACCTCGGCATTTTCGCCGACAACAAAACGCTGATGATTAGCCTCGTCGGCGACAAATCCGTGTCGATGCCTGAGTTGGTAGCGACCTCGACAATACCCGGCCATATTGGGGGCATCCGGGCGGCGGCGTTCCTCTCGAACGGGCAGATCGTGGCCGTGGGGGCGGACAAATTGGTGAAGTTGTGGGACGTCGCCACGATGAAAGAAGTCAAAACCTACGGCACGATCACAGAGGTTGCGAAGTCGCTGACGATCTCGCGCGATGCGACCATCATCGCGGTTTCCGCTGGAAAAACCGTCAAGATTTGGCAAACTGCCGACGCCAAGGAACTGCCATTTCCTGCCCTGCCTTTCGAGCCGACGTCGCTGAGTTTCAGCCCGGATCGCACGAAGTTGCTGATTGGCAGCCCCGAGAAAGCGGCATGGTTGTACGACGTGGCCACCGGCCAGCCGTTGCAGTTCTTCCCACAGAATGCTGCGGTGAACGCTGCGAACTATCACCCGACGCAGCCGTTCGTTGTCGTCGGTTCCGATGACAACGCCGTGACATCGCACCCAATTTCGGCGACTCGTTTCACCAAGGATGAGGACCTGATTCGCGGCCCCATCGCGATGGTGCCGAATACATCGCAAATCCTGACGACAGGTACCGGCAACATCGTCGCCGGGTGGAACCCGACGAGCGGCGCGAAAGAACGCACACTCGAAGTGGCGGGACCGAGTTCGGCGATTACAGTTTCCCGGAACGCGACACTCGTGGCCGTGGCGAGCGCGGCCGATAACTCGATCCAGATTTTCACGCTCAACGACAATAAATTGGCGGGGTCGTTCAAGGCCGCCGCGAAAGTCTCCGAACTCGCCTTTCACCCGAACGGGCAGATGCTTTCGGGCGTGATCGAGAACAACACCGTTGTCGCCTGGAATGTGATCTTTACGCAAAATCAGCCGTTGCCACCGGAGTTCGGCAGCGTCGTGCAGGTCTTCCCGCACCCGGCGAAAACGACCTCGCTCGCATTCGTTGGCGAAGCCGGGCAGCAACTGATAACGGGCTGTCACGATGGCATCGTTCGCGTCTGGAAAGTCGCATCGGATCAGCCGGTGAAATCGTTTCCACACCCGAACCTCGTCGATGCCGTCGCGTTCGACAAAACCGGCACGCTACTGGCCACAGCAGGGCACGATGGCCTGATTCGCACGTTCGATGTCGTAAAGGGCGGGCAGCCACTGAAGCAGATTAACGCCCACCTGACGATGATGCTTCCGCAACCGATTTACACAGTCGTCTGGACGCCCGATTCGAAGGCGTTGGTGTCCGCGAGTTTCGACAAGTCGATTAAGGTTTGGGATGCCACGAGTGGTGCGCTGATCCGCGAAATT
>JAYSKW010000836.1:0-2660 GCA_043726085.1 Limnoglobus sp. | reverse complement strand
CGAGTCGATGCGAATCGTCTTCGACGATGAACTACCGACATGGAACTATCGTGCCATACCCATCAAACCGGGAAGTTAATTTCAGACAGTTCCTAAGTTACAATTGCGGACGCTCCAAAACCGTTTTTTGGGGTGTTTTTTCGTCTCAAAACGCCACTTTTCGATCGCAAATCGCCGATCTGTTTCGAGGTATTTTGCCGTAACTCGAACTGCTCTTGTGGGTTATGTCGATGGCCATTCCATTGGCACTCGACGTAAGTGGCGACCAAAAATCGACCGAGCACGACACAAAATCGACCGAGCACGACACAAAATCGACCGAGTGCGACAATTTCATGTCATTTGGAGACACTTTTGGGTATGTCTGCGCACGTCCCAAATGTCGACTTAGGTCAGATCGCCTTGGATTTTTTGACTGTGCGTTTTCGTATGGGTGAGGCCAAATCGGGATTCGTTTCGCGGTGCAGGTCCATTGGTTTAACTTTTCACAGTCGTGGATATGAAATCTTATACTGAACATTTGACAACTTCTATTATGCACGGGAGTGTTTGTCGGTCAACTTGCGTGGGAGGTGTTGTCGTGGCCATATCATTGCGGAAACGGCGGTTGTGCGAACGAGCGGCGGAAATGAAAGCGGCGGGGTCGTCGTGGGAAGCGATTGCAACTGCACTGCAACGGACAGTGCAAACGGTGAAGAAGTGGCCGCGCATTCACGCGAACGAGTGGCAGGAATTGTTCGGCAAGTTCGAGAAACAGTTACTCGACGAAGCGGCAGCCGAGTCGGTGTTGGCACTGCGAAAGCATCTTCGCGGCGAAGAATCCGCAGTGAGCATTCGAGCCAGCGATAAACTCATCCGGTATCGAATCTCGCGGGCAAAATCGACTACCTCGATGGCGAACGTGGGGCCAAGCGCCGAGGAACGCGACCTTCAGTTTGCGAAGGAGTTGGAAGAGGAATCGCGACGAGCCGAACGAGCCGCTGTGGCCCAGGTGGCCTCTCCGTTTCAACGCGATTCGACGAACATCGAGGCAGAATGAGCGTCACGCGCGTCACGCCACCCGTTCGACCGCGAAAAGTGATTGTCACGTTGCTTGCTTTACGCACCCCAGATCGTATTACTATTATGGATTCTGTAACAACTTAACTGCGGTGTGGTGTTGCCATGATGCTTCCGTTTCGCCGTCGGTCGTTGGGGTTCACACTCATCGAACTCCTCGTGGTGATCGCGATTATCGCCGTCCTCATTGGGCTGTTACTTCCTGCGGTGCAGAAGGTGCGTTCGGCGGCGCGACGGGCGGAGTGCCAGAACAATCTACGGCAAATCGGCCTCGCCGTTCATGGATATTACGACGCCACGAACGGGCAGTTTTTCTTGCACCATCCGTACGATGCCGACGTCGCTTCCAATACGGCGCACACGAATTCGTTCGCGGAAATTTACTGGGAAGACAAGCTGATGCCGTTCATCGGCGGCACCCAGGAAGCCGACGAAAGCCTCTCGAAAAATGGCATCCTCTTGCCGAGTGAAAAAATCTACCGCTGCCCAAACGACCTTTCCGAACGCAAGCCATTCGTCGACCCGGACACCGGCAATATCGATGGCGTCGAGAACCGCACCAGCTACCTCATGAACTCGCTACTCAGCCACAAGAGCCGACGCTACGGGCAATGGAACCTCATGCGGTTCGTGAACGAAGTCGGGACTTCGCAGTTCGTCTGTTTCTCCGAACGCAACGCCGATGAATTCAATGCCTTGAGCGGTGAAGACCCCCGGCAAGACGATTACGATATCTGGCTCGGCACCGGCATCATTAAGCCGTGGATCGCGTGGGATCGGCACAGCGGCGTGGCGAACTACCTCTATCTCGATGGCCACGCGGCCAGCCTCAGATGGGATGCCGCGATCGTGGACATGTACCCCGATAAGCAGGTCCTCACCGCCGACGGGAGCTATCCGTGAGGCGCTTGTGGGTCGCGTTGTTTCTGGCGTTCTGCGGTTGCGGCGAGCGGCCTCCGACGGAACCGGCCGGCACCGGTGCGAAGGAAACCGCACAGGCGTTCTTCGATGGCCTGATCGCGAACGATTCCCGGCGCGCCTACAACGTGCTGGACGCCGAGAGTCAACGGAAGATGTCGTTCGAACAATTCCAGCCGCTCGCTTCGAACTACCTACGCAACGTCGGCTTTTCCCCCAGTCGCGTTCACATCCAATCCCGCGACGAACAGGGCGACTCGGCGATCGTCCACGTCGTGCTCATCGGTCACTCGGCCGGCCACTCTCGCCGCTACTCGGAGGGTATTACCCTTCGCCGAGGCGACGGCCATTGGGGCGTGGTGCTGCCCGCGAACTTCGGACGGAAAACGAAGTGACGACCTCCTGCTTCGATAGAGTCGTGCAAGCCATCTTCTGTGCCTCATCGCCTGCTGGTATACTTGGGATGAGGTTAAGATGAACACCATCGCCGAGAGACTCCGCGAGATCCTCGCCGACCCCGAAGGCTGAGAAACTGGAGGCTGGATATGGTAACTCCCGCGCTTCAGGAAGCCACCTGGGAAAGGATGATCCGAGCCGTGGAAAAAGTCCGCGAACGCTGCGCTCGAACGGTTCGAATTCTCGAAACCGCGGGCATCCCTTACGCCGTGGTCGGTGGCCATGCC
>JAYSKW010000835.1:0-8555 GCA_043726085.1 Limnoglobus sp. | reverse complement strand
CACGATGTCGCCGGGGTCGTCGCCGACGATGAGGCGATCGAGGTCCATACTGTCGATGGTGCGTTCGGCGGCCATCTTCTTCAACATTTCGATGAGCGGTGCCCAGTAGTCGGTGCCGACCAATGCCACGGGGAAATCTTGTACTTTCCCCGTTTGAATGAGCGTGGCGACTTCGAAGAGTTCGTCGAGCGTGCCGAAGCCACCGGGGCAGACGATGAATGCGTAACTGTACTTAATGAGCATCAATTTGCGTACGAAGAAGTGCTCGAAATCGACCCACATATCGACGTAGGGGTTCGGCTGTTGCTCCTTCGGCAAAACGATGTTGCAGCCGATCGACCGGCCGTTGACATCTTTCGCGCCGCGGTTGGCGGCCTCCATAATGCCGGGGCCGCCACCCGTCATGACGGTGAAGCCGCTCTCTGCGAGGTACTTGCCGATGAGCCGGGCTTGGTCGTAGTAGCGGTGGTTTTCGTCGAAGCGCGCGGAACCGAAAACCGTCACGCACGGCCCAACGAAATGCAGTTTGCGGAAGCCGCGAATCAGTTCCCGGCAGATGGAATACGTCCGGCGCAACTCGAAACGCCGCGACTGCGGGCCGTGCAGGAACCGGATTGCCTCCGGTTCGGTTTTCGTTTCGACGGGGCGGCCCCATTGCGTGCGTTCGGCTTCGGTGGTTGTCGGCAGAGTCATGGGCGTGGTGTCTTCGGTTCGTGCGGATTTCTTGCAGTCGAGTATGAATTATACGCGGCGAATGCCGGCACCTTGCATCAAACGGTCCGTTGCGGTGTACGCTTCGGTCACCCACTCGGTGATGCGGCTCGGCTCCGGCGAGTATTCCAGTTCGATACTGATCGCCCCCGCGATACCCAGATCGCGAATTTCCCGCAAGTACGGTCCGAAATCGACGACGCCTCGCCCCGGTGGCAGATCGCCGTGAACCTTCCCATCGCAATCGCTGATGTGGACGTGGATCGCCTTGCCTCGCAACTTCCGCAGTTCCTCCGGCTTCGTGCCCGCGAGTTGCAGGTGCGAAATGTCGATGTTCGCCTTCACCGCCGGGTGGCCGACATCGTCGATGCAGCGCACCATGCTATCGACGTCGTTGAGTAACGAGAGTTTGAACGGCTCGAGTTCGAGCGCGATCTGCAATCCGAGTTTCGCCGCATAATCGCCGAGCGTTTTGAGGTGCATCATCGCGGTGGCCCACTGTTCCGCCGGGGGAATCACTTGGCGTTCCCAAATGTACTCGCCGAGCACGAGCAGTAGGTTTTTCGCCTGCAATTCGTATGCGAAATCGAGATACGCCTTACACCGCCCGAGGTGGAATCGTTGCACCGACGGATTGAAATCGATCAACCCCACCGCCACACACGCCACGCTGACAATCGGCAACTCGACCGCTTCCGATTCGGTGCGAATGAGCCGTCGTTCGCGGGCATCGATGTCGAGCGGGTCGGCAAAAATGTCGATCGCATCGAAGCCGATCTGCTTCGTCGCGCGGATGCCGTGTGCCGTACCCAGCCCCGCCTGCGCCCACGCGGAATTGATGAGGCCGAGCTTCATACGTGGTACTCTTGTGCGAACGATCCATCGTGGACACTTTAGTTGCGAATCGCAGATATTAATATCGTGAAGATGGCCCAGACTAACAGAAACAACAGGAATCCAAACAGAAACATCATGGCAGAAATTTTCAGCGAGGTACGAATGCGGAACTTCAGCTGCCAACAAATGACTGCGACGAGTACGAAAAACTCGAAAGGAATCATCAGCAGCGAAACTTGTTCTTGCCTATCATTCGATACGCGAGTGGCCATTAGGACAAAGCCAGCGACGATTCTTGGCAGGTAGGAAAACACGACGCAAAAGAACGCAGTGGTGGCATCGACTTGTATCCCAATGACCCAATTTGTGGCCGCACGCAGAAGCACCGAGCCGATGAGACCGCCAACGCAAATGTAGACGAACGCGATAACGATCATGTTCACGATGGCTTCGGGTTGCATATCGACATCCGATTGAACTGCGGCTTCGTAGATTTGGCTGATGAGTCATGAATACGACAATCGATATTAATGTCCGCGTGCCTCTATTCGGCAACGCCGTGAACGATTAGATCGTTTGTATTTTGACGTTTCCGCGACAGATATTGGGAAGTCACCGCGTCAGAAGTCTCACGACTTCCGCTACGAATTTCTGAAATTAGGCGGCCACGACGTTTGCGAGGCGTTGCGGTTGCACGGCGGGCACGGCTTCGCCAACGCCGGAGAGCTTCTTGCGAAGGTGGTCGAGTGCCTTCTCGACGACGGGATCTTTGTACTCGGCAGCCGGTTTTGGTGCCGCGACGGGTTTCGGTGGGGCGACGCCGGGCTTGCCGGAAATCAACTCTATCGACCTGCGAATTAAGGCATATTGCTTGAACTGCTCGTCGGTCAGTTTGACCTCTTGGCCCGCATCGGGGTAGACGCCCCACGAGTCGCTCTCTTTGGCATCGGCGGCGCGGTGAATGTGCTTGCCCGTCGGCGTCAGCCACACTTCGGTCGTCAGCTTTACGGCGGTTTTGCGGTCGGGCAGGTCGAGGATCTTCTGCACGCTGCCTTTCCCGTAAGAGCGTTCGCCGATGAGCGCGGCCCGCGCGTTGTCCTGTAACGCTGCCGCAACGATCTCGCTCGCGCTCGCGCTGCCGTGATTGATGAGCACCACCATCGGCCGCTCGTTCGGGCGTTCGTATGGGGATTTATCGTCCTTCGCCGACCACGATCGCCCTTTATCGGTGCGGCCTTTCGTCGAAACGACCACGCCGCTCGAAAGGAACAAATCCGAGACGTCGACGGCTTCGTTCAGCAGACCGCCAGGGTTGTCGCGCAAGTCGAAGATCAGTGCCCTCGCGCCGTCTTTCTCGATCTGCTCGAGCGCGGGTTTCAGTTCCTTACTCGTACGTCCGTTGAAACCTGTCAAGCGGATAAATGCGATCTTGTTCGTCTTGTCTGCGAAGTAATCCCAACTGATGCTGTCGGCTTGCCGGGCGATACCTTGGATGACGTGCATCTCGATTTTCGCTCGCGTCAGCGTGATCTCTTCGGGTTCTTTCCCGCCCGCACGGCGCATGGTCAAACGCACTTTCGTGCCGGCTTTTCCGGAGATCAGCTTTCGCGCCTCATCGACCCGCATGTTCTCGGTGCTTTTGTCTTCGACCTTCAGAATGACATCGCCAGCTTGAATCCCCGCGTGATAGGCCGGGCTGTCGGCCATCGGGCTATCGACGGTGAGGAACGTGTCTTTCGGGTCGATGCCGATCATGATGCCGACGCCACCGAACTCACCCTCGCTTTGCGAAGTGAACGCAAGGACATCATCTTCGTTGAGGTACTGAGAGTGCGGGTCGAGTTGACGCAACCCGCCGTTAATCATGTTTTCGACGAGCTTCTGCTTTTTATCTTCGGTCAGTTCTTCGACGTATTTATCTTCGACTTCGGCAAGCACATCGACGATCGTGCGGATGCGCTGATAGTCCTTCTCCGGCTGCCGTGCGCTGGAGGCGAAGACGATCCCGCACATGAGCGCCGCCGGGACGCCGAGCAACCAAGTGAGATTCCAACGCGACATCGTGCAGCCTCTTCCGTTGTAGTTTCGCTCTGTTCCCATTCTGTCCGCAACTCGCGACGCGGTCTAGCCCTTCCGTGTAGAATCGCGCACGATCTGGGAAAGCCGAATCGACACGGACCGCCTAAATTCTGTGCGGACTCTGCACGGAAATTATGCAGAATGCAAGTGGCCCACAGAGAGCGATTCGGGATTTCCTATCCGCAAAGTGAAACCTCGTTGACACTTGCGTCAATCGCCGTCGATTCGCCCCGCGTTGGCACGACGAGTGCAATATATAATAACGCGAAAGCAAGAACGGGCCGTTCGACCGTGGGAGAGGCGGTCGAACGGTTTGTTTTTTTAGGCACTGTCCCCATCGCGACGATTTTGGGTAGTCGGTGAATGATTCCACCACTTACCCACCCATCCCTGGAATCATCCCTAATTTCGGAATCAACCTAACACACCAACGACTTACGTCCGAAATGGGTCGTCTGGAACCACGCCAGAATCAAAGTTTCGGTGGTCTTTTTCGGCAAAACTGCGACCTGGATATGAACCATGCCGCAATCGACTCGTTTTGATTGCGGATATTGCTTAGCGCCCCGCACCGATCTGCTTGAACTGTTTCACGCATTGCGTGATCGCGATTTCGGTGGGCAGGCGTTCGATGCTGCTCGCGCCGAAGAAGCCGACGATGCCTTTGGTGTTCGCCAGAATGTACTCGACGTCGGACGGTTCGGAGATCGGGCCGCCGTGGCACAGCACTAAAATTTCCGGGTTGACCCGCTTTGCGGCATCGCACAGGCTTTGCACCCGCTTCGCCGCATCGGCCAGCGTCAGCGCTGTCTTCGCTCCGATGCTGCCTTTCGTCGTGAGTCCCATGTGTGGGATCAGTACATCTGCGCCGGCGGCGGCCATTTGCTCGGCTTCGCGTTCGTTGAAAACGTACGGGCAGGTCAGCAAATCGAGGTCGTGCGCGGAGGCGATCATCTCGACTTCTTTGTCGAAGCCCATGCCGGTTTCTTCGAGGTTTTGGCGGAACTGACCGTCGATGAGGCCGACCGTTGGGAAGTTCTGTACGCCGCTAAAACCGGCATTTTTAATCTCGACGAGAAATCGCTTCATGATGCGGAACGGATCGGTCCCGCAGACCCCCGCGAGTACCGGCGTGCGTTCGACGATCGGCAACACTTCGCGGGCCATCTCCATGACGATCTGGTTCGCGTCGCCGTACGGCATCATCCCGGACAACGAGCCGCGCCCCGCCATGCGGAACCGCCCCGAATTGTAGATGATAATTAGGTCGATGCCGCCGAGTTCCGCACACTTCGCCGTTATGCCCGTGCCCGCGCCCCCACCCACAATCGGCTTCCCCGCCACCACCTGATTGCGGAGGTTCAACAGAATTTCATCGCGTGGAATCATGCGGGTAGTGTACGACGAACGGCCTCGAATTCGCGGCGACGTTACTTCGCAATCGGATTCGTCAACGACACTTCCGTTTTGGTAGTGCGTTCCTGTTTGAAAACGGCATTGACTTTTTCGTTGCTAAAATTCATCGTCATCGTGCCGGACATATGCATATCCAGCGTCGATTCTTTGAGGATACTCCGTTTGGTGTCGAAAAGCATCGATCCTTCAAACTTGTCGACTTTGATGTTCGCATCGGTGATGATCCCGGATGGAATTGCCGAAAACTTCGGATCGCCTGCGTGAGATACTTCCCATGCGTCGCCTTTTATGCCGATGACTTTGTAGGTGAGTTTCGCATTGACCTCGCCCATTCCGGCAAGGGGAAATCGATAGTCGCTTTTCCAGCTTTCGCCGGGTTTGACCAGCTTATCGGTACCGCATCGGAAGAGTTGCTCGACGGGGGCTTTGAACATGTCATCATTCCATGTCCCTTTTATTAACTGTTTGATTTGCGGGTTCTTACCGCTGACTTTGTCGAGGAGAGCTTCGACGCCCTCGATCTTCTTGACGCGGAAATCCGCACCGAGCTGGAACGTAAACTTGGATCCCACCACTTGTGCATATTGATCGACACCACCGGTCAGATCGGGGTTGCTCTTCAAACTCATCGCGAGAATCGTTTGCTCGAGTACATAACCCTCTTTCGCCGCTTTCAGCACCTCGTAGCGATACACGGACTTGTCGTCTTGCTTTAGCGGTTGCGTTTCTCCTTTCATTTTGATTGTTTGCTCCGACTTCCCCACTGTTTGGACGTAAAAGACGTCGTTCTTCTTGAGTTTCCACTGGATCGAAACACCACCGGCTTGCGACGGCGTCAAAGTGGCACCGAGCGCGAGAAAAGCAACGAAACCGATCATCGATAGACTCCGATAGATAGAGGGGAGAGCGATCCGCACTCGTTACAATGTATTCACCCCGTTAATTACGACAATCGTATTCTGCGCGTTACCACCGCACCGATACGCACAGAACCCGCCTTCGGATCTCGCAACCCGCCTTGCCGAACTCCCACGTCGCGCACCAAAATAGACTCGAAAGATAGGGGAAATTATGAAGCGTACGATTGCGGGCCAACGGATCATTATTACCGGCGCATCGGGTGGCATCGGGCAGGCGATTGCCGAGAATCTGGCTACGAATGGTGCAAAAGTGATTCTGGCCGCACGAAATCTCGATCGCTTGAAGGCACTCGAGAATACGATCCGCGGCAACGGCGGAGATGCCCTCGCCGTACATTGCGATGTGACCGAACCCGCCGACCGCCAGCGACTGGTCGAAACCGTCGTGCGGCAATGGGGCGGCCTCGATGGCCTCGTCAACAACGCGGGCGTGTCGGCTTGGGGGCACTTTCAAACTTCGACCGAAGCGTTAAATCGCAAAGTCTTTGAAGTGAACTTCTTCGCCCCCGTCGAACTGACGCGGTTGTGCATTCCCGAACTGACGAAGGGCCGACAGCCGTTCGTATTGAACGTGACGTCGATGTGCGCCCGTCGCGGTATGCCCGCATGGTCCGAGTATTCCGCGAGTAAATTCGCACTCATTGGCATGTGCGAGGCGCTTCGCGGCGAACTCGTTCGCTTCGGCACCGACCTGATTACCATCGTGCCCGGCCTGACGAAAAGCGAACTCAACCAGCACCTGTTGCGCAGCGATGGCAAGGCCAAAATCCCCTTTGAAACCGGAATGGAACCGTCTTACGTGGCCGCGCGAATCGTCGAAGCGATTCGCTCGAACCGCCGGGAAGTCGTACTCGGCGGCGAAGCGAAACGATTGATCTTTTTCAACCGCTTCGCGCCGAAACTGACGAACTGGCTAATCGCACGCAGAGTGAAGAAACTGTACCGCGACAGTGAATAAAAAAAACAGAATAAAACATGAACCGCAGAGAACGCAGAGTTCGCGGAGAAGAAAAATCGTAGCCGTTCATGGGGTATTCTGTTTTTCTATGAACCCACTGGTATTGTAGGTCGGGTCGAAGCTTTGAGAGGTCCGACAGTGCATTCACGCGAGGATTCCAAACCTTACGGGTTTTAGTCGCGGATACTCTGTCGGGCCTCATCGCAAAGCCTCTTCGACCACGACCTACGGGTTCTGAAAGGTTGAATATGCAATCTGCCCCCGTGAACGGTTACCAAAAATCGTTGCCGTTCATGGGGTATTCTGTTTTTCTATGAACCCACTGGTATTGTAGGTCGGGTCGAAGCTTTGAGAGGCCCGACAGTGCATTCACGCGACGATTCCAAACCTTACGGGTTTTAGTCGCGGATACTCTGTCGGGCCTCATCGCAAAGCCTCTTCGACCACGACCTACGGGTTCTGGTACGTTGAAAATGCAATCTGCCACGTGAGGGGTTACGAAAAATTATAAGGATTTACACCGCGTTCTTTGCGAACTCGGCGGTTATAAATTCTGCATGATGCGACTTTTGCAGTGAACTAATTTAGGTGCCAAGGTAGAACGTCATGGTCATGCCAACGAAATCGCTATCGGATGCGGACTTCAAGGCGAAACTGCAACAGCTTCGCCAATCCGACAACCGCACGAACTGGTTCTATTTCGTCCAGACGTATCTGTACTTGGCTGCGGTGATCGCACCGACGGTCTGGTTCTTTGAAGCGGTACGGTTCGGCGAAATCGAATGGCCGTGGGCGATTCCCTTGGGGCTGTTGTCGCTGATTCTCGTCGGTGTCGGGCAGCACCAACTGAGTGGCCTCGCGCATGAAGGCGTGCATCACATCTTGTTCAAAAACCGGCTGCTCAACGATCTCGCGTCCGACATCCTCGCGATGTTTCCCGTCTTCGGCGCGACGCAACTGTATCGCTTGCAGCACCTGGCACACCATCAGTTCGTCAACGATCCGGATCGCGATCCGGACGTTTCGCAACTGCAAACGAGCGGCCATTGGCTGAACTTCCCCGTCGCGAAGAGCGTGTTTCTACGGACGCTCGTCAAGCAACTTTGGGTGCCGAACCTCGTGCGATTCATGCGGATTCGTGCGAAATATAATGCGACGGGAACCGATAAGAACCCTTACGTGAAGAAGGGTCAGACGCCGGCAAAAGTCGCGGTACGGATCGGCGTGGCCTACATCGTCTCGCTCATCGGCACCCTCGTTGGGTTGGCTCAATTTGGCGATGCGACGTTACTCGTTGCGGTGCCGTTCGGCTTATGGGCGATCATTTGCATCGTGTTCTGGCAGCTTCCCGCACGGTCGTACAACCAGAGTCGCTTGCACCCCGTCGTACCGCTGCGATATATGACGATGCTCCGACTGGGCTACGTGACCACCGTCTTTACCGCGATCGCGAACATCACGTTTTACACCGCGGCACCGGCATGGTTGTACTACTTCGTGCTGTGGCTGGTGCCGATTTTCACGTCGTTCGCGTTCTTCATGATCTTGCGGCAAATCGTGCAGCACGGGAACGCCGACCGCAGTTGGTTGACGAATACGCGGACGTTCCTCGTCGGGCGGGCGATCAACTTTGC
>JAYSKW010000834.1:0-1054 GCA_043726085.1 Limnoglobus sp. | reverse complement strand
GAAATCGAGGTCGGTCCCCGCGACGGAAAGTAGCGAGCCACGCGGGTGCGGCGAGCCATCCGGCCCGACGAGTCGCAGTTGCACGTGGGTTTCCTTCGTTGGCAATTTAATGCAACGCAGCCCGACGCGGCGACGCGCATTCCGTCCCAAAATATCCAGCCCGAACGCATCGCGCCACCGAGTGAGTACGACGCATTTGCACGCGCCGTCTTGCACCGGTGCGATCACTTTCAGAAGCGTATACGGGAACGGCACACCCGTGCGAAACGTCGCCACCGGCGCACGCGCATCGGCTTTCGGGTCGGTCGGCTTGCGTTCGTCGCGAATGACCGACACCGCAAAAATGTCGCCCATTTTCACGTAGTTCGCCATCGGTGCGACGCTGTGCCCGCGCAAAGTCACCATCACGTTTTCGGGTTCTGCGGCGATCGGCTCAACGGTACCCACGGGGCCGAAGTCGGGTTCGAGCAACAGCAGCGCGACGCGGCTGAGCATCTCGCTGGAACGCGTCGTTTGTTTGCGCGGCAACGGCGAGGCGATCCCGCAGAAGCCGTCGTACTGTTTCGCTTCGAGTTGGAACGCCCCGTCGCGATAGTCGATTTTGAGGATGTGCGTTTTGACGCCGTTGAGTTCCCGCGTGGCACTCGGGTCGAGTGCGGCCCAACCGCGTTCGGCGTAGGCTTTCCAGAGTGGGTTTGCGGGATCGCTCGGTGCGGCGAGGTCGACGATTTCGATTTCGCCGGCCACGCCGTGCGTGCTCTGTAACGCGGCCCGAATCTCTTTGCCGAGTTGTTCGCGGAACGTACCGGAGAACACGGGGTGCCGCGACAAGTGCAACGCCACGCGCCAGCGGTACGGCTCTTTCGCCTCCGGGTCCAGTAGTTTTGCGGTGCCACCCGGTTGGGCGTTCGCTATTGCGGCCAGAAAATAAATCGAAAGAATCGCGAATGCGAGTCGGATCATAGCAGTTCCTTCGCGTCGAGTTTGCTAACCTAATGTTACCACAGTGTACCGCGCCGACGACCACTTCACCCAGCGGCCCGGAGACACTCCC
>JAYSKW010000833.1:0-4493 GCA_043726085.1 Limnoglobus sp. | reverse complement strand
ATATTACCCGTTGCCGAAGGAAGACCCGCACTCGTACTTCCGCTGGATGCACGAGACGTTCTTCAAACACGTCAACGTGAAGTGGGAAAACATCCACATCCCCGATGGCACGATGCGGCAGGAAGAGTGCGAAGCGTTCTGTGCGGAGTACGAGAAGAAGATCAAGGCAGCAGGCGGGATCGACATCCAGATTCTCGGCATCGGCCGCACGGGGCACATCGGTTTCAACGAACCGGGCAGCCCGAAAAACAGCCGCACACGAACGATTACGCTCGACAGCATCACGCGGCGCGATGCCGCCGCGGGGTTCTTCGGCGAAGAGAACGTACCGAGCCAAGCGATCACGATGGGCGTCGCGAGTATCCTCGATGCGCGGCAAATATTCCTGATGGCGTTCGGCGAACACAAGGCGTACATCACGTACAAAGCGATCGAACTTTCGCCGACGGAAGCGATCACCGCCAGCTTCTTGCAAGATCATGCGAACGCCACGTTCGTGCTCGATAAAGCCGCCGCCGCCGAGATGACCGCGATAAAACGCCCGTGGGAAGTCGGACCTTGCGAATGGACCGACGAGACCGTCTGCCGCGCCGTCGTCGGCTTGTCGCTCAGTGCGAAAAAGGGCTTGCAGAAGCTCAACGAT
This sequence comes from Limnoglobus sp., assembly GCA_043726085.1. Lineage (GTDB taxonomy): Bacteria > Planctomycetota > Planctomycetia > Gemmatales > Gemmataceae > Limnoglobus. The sequence goes on along the minus strand of JAYSKW010000833.1, from coordinate 3,850 downwards.
GAAGACTTTCGCGATCACCACTTGTACGAGTTGCTTCGCGAAAAAGGGGCGGCAGAGAAGATCGGCGAGGCGGTGTTCCTGAACCGCATGGAGACGATCAAGATGTACCCGGCGGGCAAGGAAAAGAAGACGATTCTCGTCTTCAGTCCGCACCCGGACGACGACGTGATTAGCATGGGCGGGACGATTATTCGCCTCGTTCAGCAGGGCCACACGGTCCACATCGCGTACATGACCAGCGGCAACATTGCGGTGTTCGACCACGACGCCCGGCGGTTCGTCGACTTCGTCGATGAGTTCCTCGGTGCGTTCGGCGACTCGGCGGAAAAATCCTCCGCCGGGACGATGAAAGACCGCGTCAATCAGTTCCTCGACGCGAAGAAGCCAGGAGAATCGGACACGCCAGATGTGCTTTCGGTGAAGGGCATTATCCGCGCAACGGAAGCCCGCGCCGCCGCACTCGCTTGCGGCATCCCGCCGGATCAACTCGAGTTCATGAACTTGCGGTTCTACCGTACCGGCACTGTCACCAAAGACCCGATCCAGCCGCAAGACGTCGACGACATCACCGAGTTGATCGGTCGACTGAAGCCCGCGCAAATCTACGTCGCCGGGGAACTCTCCGACCCGCACGGCACGCACCGCCTGTGCGCCGAAGCGATCTTTGAATCGGTACGGCAGTTGCGAACTTCCGAACGCGAAACGCCGCACGCCGCACTCCCCATTCCGAATTTTGAAGTCTGGTTGTACAAGGGTGCGTGGGAGGAATGGGAGCCGCACGAGATCGAGATGGCGGTGCCACTTTCGCCCGATGTGCTGGAACGCAAGAAGGAAGCGATCTTTCGGCACCAATCGCAGAAGGATAGCGCGATGTTCCCCGGCGGTACGGATCGCCGCGAGTTCTGGCAGCGCGCCGAAGACCGCAACCTCGGCACCGCCCGCACCTTCGACGCACTCGGCCTGCCCGAATATTACGCGATGGAAGCGTTCGTGCAGTGGAAGGAATAGGCCAAAGTGACCACTTCCAACGCAACGCGGCCCACCGATATGGCGGGCCGCTTCTGTTACTGCAATATCGTCTGGTCTACTTGTGGGCCTTGTGGCAATCCATGCAGAGTGTGCCGAACTTCTTGACCGCGTCATTGACCGCGTCTTTGTCCTTCTTCTCCGCACCATCGCTGATCGACGCCATCGCTTCTGCGAAGCCTTTCGAGTGCTTTTCCCACGAATCGTTGTCGCCCTTTTTTGGCTTGTTCTTGCCGAGCGCTTCGCCGTACTCGGCGAGTTGCTTGCCCAGTTTCTGCGCGTCTTCCCACTTTTCGGCCTTGGCCGCAGCGCTGGTCTTGGCTACCATGCCGTCCTTACCGGGAACCTTCTTCATGATCTCTTTGATCGTGGGGTTCTTCTTGTCGTCCTTCTTTTTGTCGTCGGCGGCAAACGAGCCGACCGAGAAAGCCACTGCGAGGACACCCACCGTGAAACAGGCCACCAATCGACGAGCCAGCGAAATCATCTCTGCGATCTCCGAAAATAGGAACGACATTCGACCCGGAGCGACCATCGACCGGTTCGGTTGAAATATACCTCAATCCAAAAGCGAGTGCGAAGGAAAATTCGATGAGATTACTGCGATTTGATCGAACGCCCTATTCAGTCGAGCAATTTTTCCTTCGACGTGGCGAGATGGGCGCGTTAGGATCAAGGCGCGTGGTGTTTCTGCCTCTCTGACACTTCTGGAGATTGCCATGAACCGAATGGAACCACAACGGGACTGCCCCGAATGCGAAGGCACAACTTCGTTCGATCGGCGCTCGTTTTTTCGTACCGTTGGCGGTCAAGCCGCCGCGATCCTTGCCATCGGTAGTGCCGCCGGTGCCGCGCGGGCGCTGGACACCGTGAAGCCAAAGTTGGTCGCGAAGCCGGCCGAAGACCTCGTCCGCGAACTCTTCGCGACGCTCTCCGCCGAGCAAAAACCGCTCGTCGTGTTCCCCTGGGATCATGCCATCAAGAAGGGCATTCCGACTCGCCTCGGCATGTACAACGCGCCGATCGGCAAGAAAATCCGCGACGTTTACACGAAGCCGCAACAAGAACTCCTCGACCGCATCTTCCGCAGCATCGCCGCCGGCGATGAGGGCTATCACCGCCTCAGTCGTGGAGGAGACTTCGATGCGAGCGGTTCGTTCACGGGAATCGGCGCGACGATCTACGGCGAACCGACCGACAAGAACAAATTTTCGCTAGTGTTTGCGGGGCACCACCTGACGGTGCGTTGCGACGGGAATTCCGAACCGGATGCGGCATTCGGCGGGCCGATGTACTACGGCCACACGCCGGACGGGGCGTCGAAAGAGAATGTCTTCTACTATCAAACGCAAGCGGTGTGGAGTGTCTTCAACGCGCTCAGCGAGAAGCAACGCAAGGCCGCGTCGATCGATGGCACGCCGGGCGAACTGGCACCATCGGTGCAGTTTCGCAAGAACGGCATGAAGTTCCCCGGCCTCAGTATTCAGGAGTTGTCGAAGGATCAGCGGACACTCGTCGAATCGGTCATGCGCGAATTGCTGTCGCCGTTCCGCAAGGAAGATGCCGATGAGGTGATGGACCTACTCAAGAAGAATGGCGGCATGGAAAAGATCCACCTCGCGTTCTACTACGAGGAGGCGGGAGATGCGATCCAGTGGCACTTCTGGCGGCTCGAAGGCCCCGGCTTCATCTGGAACTTCCGCGTACTGCCCCACGTGCATACCTACGTAAACATTGCCGGAGTCGCATGAGCGCGTACGATCACTCGCAATTCCGACGGCGACGGTTCGCGTCGCCGTCTGTCTGATTCCAGAATCGTTGCCTACAGCCAGCCATGGCCTTCTTCGCGTGCGATGGCTTCGAGAGCGTCGATCCAGATCGGGTGTTCGTTTAGGCATGGCATTGCTCGCAGTTTTTCGCCGCCGGCCTTGTGGAACACTTCTTCCGATTCGTGGCCGATTTCATCGATGGTTTCGAGGCAGTCGGCGGTGAAGCCTGGCAACGACACGGCGACGCGGCGGACGCCCTTTTTCGCGAGTTCTTCGAGAACATCGTCGGTGTATGGCTTCAGCCACGGGTCGCGGCCGAACCGCGACTGAAACGTGCGAGTCCAGCGGTCGCGGCTCCAGCCGAGCTTCGCAACCAGCGCCTGCGTGGTGCGAACGCAGTGCGTGGCGTACGGGTCGCCGCGCTGGGCGTACTTTTGCGGGATGCCGTGGAAGCTGAACACGAAATGCTCCGGCTCCCAACCGAGTTTCGCGATGTCGTCGTTGATGTTCTGCGCGAGCGCACTGATGTACGTCGGGTGTTCGTAATACGGCGGCGAGAAGCGCACGGCGGGCACAATCCGGAGCTTCAGCATTACCTTAAACAAGGCATCGGTGGCGCTCGCGGTGGTGGTCGATGAGTATTGCGGGAACATCGGGATCGCCACGATGCGATCGACGCCCTTCGCGAGCATATCGGTAACGACGGATTCGACCGACGGATTGCCGACCATCATGCCGAAGCGCACGGGATTGTTCGGGAAGCGTTGCTGGAGCAGTTCCGATTGCTGGATCGTGTGGTGCATGAGCGGCGAGCCGGTCGCTTCGTCCCAGACACGCGCGTACTTTTTCGCGGACGACGGCGAGCGGAACGGCAAGATGATGCCGTTCATGAGGATCGACCACAACCACGCGGGTGGGCTTTTGCGCGGGACGGTGGTTTTGCCGGGCAGGAGGTAGCTTTGGGTGTACGGCTTGGTTTCAACGACGCGCGGGTCGAACAGGAACTGCCGGAGGTATGGCCGCAGGGCGCGACCGGTCGGCGCGTCGGGTGTACC
>JAYSKW010000832.1:0-2285 GCA_043726085.1 Limnoglobus sp. | reverse complement strand
AGACGTCTGGATGCCGGTCGCGCCGAGTGCGATTCAGGCGGTGAACGGCGCGACGGTGCTGGCGAATTTATCCGCGAGTAACGAAGCGATCGGCAAGGCCGCGTACCGTCGGCAGCTAGTTGCAGGGCAATCGGGGCGGTGCATCGCGGGGTACATTTACGCGTCCTCCGGCGTCGGCGAATCGACGACCGACATCGTGTTCGGCGGCCACGCGATGATCGCCGAGAACGGTTCGATCCTCGCCGAATCGCCGCGTTTTCAGCGTACGGGGCAGTTGCTCGTGGCCGATCTCGACCTTCAGCACATCGAACGCGATCGCCACGCGGGCACCAGTTTTAACGAATCGCATTCGGATCTGGGCCTGAAACGAACCTTCCGTCGCGTCCGCTTTAGCATCCCCAACGCCGAACGCCCCGATGTGCTCGAACGCACCATTGATGCGCACCCGTTCGTGCCGTCGGACCCGGCGACACTGCGCGAACGCTGCGAAGAAATCTTTCACACACAAGTCGCGGGGCTGGCCAAACGGCTGGAACATATCGGCAAACCGAACGTCAGCATCGGCGTGTCGGGCGGCCTCGATTCGACGCTGGCGTTGCTAGTATTGTGCAAAACACTCGACGCGATCAGCGCACCTCGTACGAAGATTCTCGCGCTGACGATGCCCGGCTTCGGCACGACCCGCCGCACCAAAGGCAACGCCCAAACGCTCATGGCGCTACTCGGCACGACCGCACGCGAAACCGACATTCGCGAGATGTGTATGCAGCAGATGCGGGCTCTGAACCATTCGCCGTTCGGGATTTCCCTGGCGGGCGAAACGGGCGAATCGCTCGGCGAAAAACTCCGCGTGTTGCCTGCCGAACAGCGTCACGATTTGGTCTTCGAGAACGTCCAGGCGCGAATGCGGACGAGCCTGCTGATGAACAGCGGGTTCACCATCGGCACCGGCGATTTGTCCGAACTCGCGCTCGGTTGGTGTACCTACAACGCCGACCACATGAGCATGTACAACCCGAACGTGAGCATCCCGAAAACGCTCGTCAAATTCCTCGTGCGGTGGGCGGCAGAAAACGAATTCGACGGCGATGTGCGGGCGACGTTACTCGATGTGGTCGATACGGAAATTTCACCCGAACTGCTGCCGACCGCCGCCGATGGCAGCATCGCGCAATCGACCGAAGCGACGATCGGGCCGTACGAATTGCACGACTTTTTCCTGTATCACTTCTTGCGTTGGGGCAGCCCGCCGGACAAGATCTTCTACCTCGCGAAGCAAGCGAAGTTCGACCGTGCGTGGACGTCGGCGGAGATCCAGAAGTGGCTGCGGATGTTCATTTCCCGCTTTTTTTCGAGCCAATTCAAACGGTCGTGCTTACCGGATGGGCCGAAGGTCGGCTCGGTGAGCCTGTCGCCTCGCGGCGACTGGCGAATGCCGAGTGACGCCGCCGCGCTGGCGTGGTTGGAGTCCGTGGACCGTATTCAGGAAACTTTTTGAAGTGACGCATCGAGTCGGTTCTCTGAAGTCCCACCCTGCGTGCGCGAGATTAATTCCGATCGGTGATGATAGAGGACCGACAGAAGCTGTTCGTCATCGATATTCCACAACGATCGTTCGACCTGATCCTCACCGAGAAATCCGAGATGTGCCAGCAGTTGACCCATTCGGACATCGGGCGATAGCTCGCACAATTCCGCCAGGACGGCCAAGACCTCGCGTTTCGTTTCAGGAATCATGTCAGAAAGTCTCCGATTTTCGGGTCAGGACCGTACGCTCGGCGAAGCCGTCCAATCACTTCGACACGAACCAGCCGGCCTGGTACGAGCTTCGCGATACGGGTCGCTCTCGTCACTCCATCGTAAATCAAAAAATGCCCGTCCGCTCCCTCGTATGCGACGATTGACGGCATCCCGACATCCGACGAACCAAATCGCGAGATCTGACGAGCGAGTTTGACCGGATCTGCACCTTCACGAGACGAAGGGACTCGCAATTCACGGGGATCAATCTCGATGAAACCAGAAGGCATGTCGGTTAACCTATTCGACCTGTCCCGCCAGCTGTCAGTCGATTTTCGCGGCGGAGATTTCGAGCACCTTGAAGCGGATCGTACCCTTCGGTGCGTGAATCTCGGCGACTTCGCCCTTCTTCTTGCCGATCAGCCCTTCGCCGATCGGGCTATCGGTGAGGATGCGTCCTTTCTCGGGGTTTTCCTGGCCGGGGCCGACCAACTCGAAGGTTTCTTCTTCGTCGAATTCGAGGTCGCGCACTTTCACTTTGCTAC
>JAYSKW010000831.1:0-16838 GCA_043726085.1 Limnoglobus sp. | reverse complement strand
GATGCACCGGCAGTATGCCGGAGAAGCCGGAGATAACCAGGGACGGCACCTGTGTGTTAGTTTCTGGGTTGCACCATAAATCCGATCGAGTTGACGGCGTCCTGATCGACTGTCAGCTTTTTCAGCCAGTCGGACGCTTCGGTGACGGCTCCAGGGCCTTGCACTTTCACACCGGCTCCACGTGTGCCGCGATCGGTGCCGGCCTTCGTCAGTGTCTCCACCCACTTGCCATCGTCCCAGAAAACCGTGTTCGCGGGTGACGTCCCACCGACCAGTTTCGGAATCGCTTTCCCCGTAATCGCCTTCGTGTATGCCGGCAACGGCTTCGACGACGCGACCACACCGAAAACCCACAGGCCCGTGCCATCGGTCAGGCCGTAGTAGTCGCTGCGAGACTTCGAGGGATACCGTGGGCGGGCGGTTATCTCGGGCGGTTTGTCTACATCCGCTGGCTCGGGGTAGATGCACTCGGCCACGCCATCGGGCCGGAATGCGACGATGTAGCAGTACGCGGGTGGGTAAAGTTCGACCTCGACTTTCAGCACATCGCCGAGCCGCACTTCAAACGAATCCTTGCCGAGGATGCCGCGCGGTTCCACTTCGGGAACGTCTTTGCCGGGCGTCTTGTTCGCGTAGTGTTGCAATGAGATAAACTTCACTGCAAGCGTCGGCACGTCGGGCGTGGCAGCTTCAACCGGCGCATCCCGGATGATGGGTATGGTGGCATCATTTTGATTCGTGGTGGTCTTGGGTGAGATGGCAACGGCGGTAGTTTCGAGTATAATCGCTCCGCGTCAAGCATCTGCAAAGTTACCCCCATAAAAAGGGTGCCGAACATGGCGCGACGCAAGCTGTTCACCGATATCGAACTAGCCGCGCTTCTCACCGTCAGCAGTGGGAACTATCACCGCTGCGCCGCGAAGCTCAAAGTCAGCCGAACCGCGATCAATCACCGGGTTGCGGCTTCGCCCGAACTAACGAGCCTCGTATCCGACTTGGGGGAAGGGCGTCTCGATCTGGCCGAGTCGGCACTCGATGCCGCCGTGGCGAAGGGGCAGGCGTGGGCGATCTGCTTTCTGCTCAAAACACTTGGGAAACACCGTGGCTACAGCGAACGAGCGGTCTTAGAAGTCAAAAATACCATTTCAGAGCCGATTAAACAGCAATCGACTGTCGGTCCGGAAGTTACTCAAGCAGCCCTCATTGCGTTCCTCGGAGATTTTGGAATCACCTTCACCCCCGAACCGAGTGTTCCAGCGTTGCCAGCCATTGGGGCGTGAAAATAGCCAACTTGGCTTCCACTCATACCGATGGCATCGCGATCGCGGCACCGGACTCTAATAGTCTGTCGAAGTGAAAGCACAATCCTTCTGAGAATGTCGTGGATTTAATGAGAACTCCGACTTCGACGTTGCGTGTCTGAGCAGCTTCGGTAAAGTTCGCGGAAGTAACAAATGAAATTTGCCGATCGATCACAACGCACTTTGCGTGCATGCTCGACCGTTTCAATTGATCTTCACTCAGAGAACGTGGGTCATAGTAAAGTTCGGGAAGCCTTTCGCCAGGCCACTCTACATTTCGAAAGCGAGAAAGGAATTTCCAGACTAACTCACTGGAAGTGGATATATCACCACGAGGGCGATGGATGTCAAGAAACAATTGTACTCGCAAATTGGGAAGCTGATGCATTCGCTCCGCAAGAAGTTGGAAAATCGCTTTGCCCTGGTAAACGGCAAACCCCGCAATTAACACCTCCGCAACCGCAGTGGCGAATAGTTCTCGGACGACGACTCCCGTATCGCGATTCGATACGCCGTCTGGTTCTGGACCCGTCCATACGAGTTCGACGAGATCGTCGGGCGTATTCTTCTGATCGCGTGTCGACACAATTGTCTCTAAAACCAAGGCGAGGTGACGAACCGACATTCCCTCGAATGCTAGCCTTTCAAAACAATAAACGACCTCCAAGACATGGGGGGCCTCGATAAAAACGGCGAACAGAGATGTCCGTAACCGGTGAATCGAGCCGACCGGAGCGAATCGCTGCGGCGAGGGCTGAGAGATCCGCATTCGATAGTTTCTGAAGAACGTCCACTAGTCATTCTCGTCGCGGAAGAACTCGGCATTCAGCGTTTCTACAGTGGATACAACGAGGGAACGATCTAAAAAATCGTTGTGCTGTTCGCAAGAAGTCTCGGCAACCAGTACGCAGCCGTGACAAGCGGAGCCGTGAAGGAATCGGAGTTCGTGTGGGCTTTGCGGATCGTGTTGAGCGCAAACGGGATCGTTCGAGCAAAGTCGACCGAGTTCGAGTGCGGATTGCAGATGGCGGGAGATGTTTTTCCCGGCTTCAACCAGGCCGCCCAATGTGCCTTCCGCATCGGGAGTGCCGGTGTAGAGCAGAATGCCGTATCCGTCATTGAGTGCATAAACACGTTCGCGGATTGAACTCGCCGGATAACCGCACTCAAGAGAGACAGCAGTGAGCAACAAATGCGACAACGAGTGCAGGAGATAGTATTGCATTCCCGGAAAGAGCCGTGGGCTATGCGGATGCTCCGCCTGCCACGTTACAAAGCCCATGTGAAGACGCTTCTCGCGTTCTTTCACCACTGGCCGTTCGAGCCAGGCGTCAATCGCCTCTTTACGGAATTGTATGAAGACGCCTTCACCGCGATTCTCGATGGCGGGCAACCATGAGCGTTCAATTGAAATGGGCGCGGCTTGAACGCCGATCTGGAGTTCCCCTTCGACATCGGGCGAAATGGCTTCAAATCGAGTGAACCCGATTTGCGCGACGACCTCGCGTAGTCGATGCACGAGAACGACACGCTCGACGCTCGCCATGCACTTTGCATCCCAATCCTTTTTCGGGAGCGTCCGCGCGAAGAAATCGCCGTCTGGGGTGTCGGCTCCAGACGTGTCTTTTGTGTTGGATAGAACCTCGAACTCGGCTTGTTTGATGGACTTCGTCGGGGCTTCAAACTTCGTGCCCTTCCGAACTTCGACTTCTTGAAATACTTCTTCGTCTGAAAATCCTTCGAGGGCGTTTTTCACAGGAAGCTTCTTGGTACGATCACGCTGCAAGTCTTCGATTGACTCCACATATTGAAGATAATGCTCCCAGACTTGATTGACGGCTCGCTCAAGCGATTCGTCTCGATCTGGAAGTGAAATTACGCTCATTACCTGTGGAAAATAGGCATTGCTTGCGTGACGGACGAGGAGGCGATTCAGTTCGTCGCAAACTTCGCGATTGTACGCGCCTAGCCACGGACGGTCGCCGCTACATTGGCCGAGAAAACCCGTCACGGTCGCTTCGCTTAAACTTGCTTGCTGGCCACATTCGCAACGAACGACCACCTCTCCCAGATCGCCACTCGTGCCACGTTCGTCGATCCAAAGTGGGCGTCGACAGTCGGGATTGTTCTTGTGCACGAGCTTGTACCAGTCGATGTCTCCGATGTGCCCCTTCCGGCACGCGCGCACGAATCGCACGGGTACGACAGGTTGCCGCTTCCGATCCTCGTCGATGAACTTTCCTTTAGTTAGCGCCCGACGCGGAACGAGGTGGCGGGATCGTACATTCCCCTCTCCTTCGCTGCGGGTGACACCTTGAGTGATGAACCACTCCGGAAATTGCCACACCGTGATTCCCGTTCGCGGTGCAGTGGTATCTTGGTTGTCGGGAGGGGGCGCGAAGAGTTGTAATGTTGGCACGTTCAGTAGCCGTTTCAGTTTTTCTATCAGACGCGGCTCGTAAATCTCCTCGTTTACTGCCAACCAATGTTCGAGGCCTCCCACGATGGCCGACTGCGTCGGGAGATCGATGAGCGATCCTGGTCCGAAAGTCGTGACGACTTGGCTATGGCGGAGTTGGCCGTTCGGCCGCTTGTTGGGCTGGCTCATTCTGCCTCCTCCACTTCGACGTTATCGAAAGTCTTCACCCACAGATTGACGCTCGGTTCGACGTCCCGCATCGAGCGATTCGCTCGGAACTTTCGGTGCCGAGAAGGTAGCTGATTGAGATCGGGGTTTAGAAACTCGTACAGTAGCCGTTGCGCGGCCCCGGCTTCAGTCTGGTATTGCAGGGCGACTCCCTGGTTGTGCAAATCGTAGGCGATCTTGTTCCATTCATCGAGTAGATCGGCCGCACGTGCCCTCACTCGGTTCCGCAACGCTTCCGCTTGCTCTTTGTCGTCGATCATCCGCTCGGCGCGATTGGCCAATACTTCGACCACAAAATCGAGTGCCGTACGTTGGCGGAGAATCTCACTTGCCCCGCGTGGTGGGGTCATCGGCGCATGTCCCAATCGTGCCAGTGCCACGAGCGTTCCGGCTAGTCCGCGATCGAGTGCACGCGGTGAAAACGGCGTGACGCTCGTCGCTTCCACACTTCGGTAAAACGTCTCGTGGTAGAATGCAAATCGTTCGTAATGCGAACGGTCCCGCGGTCGGTGAATGTTCAGTACCGTTACGACCAGTCCGGGCTTGTCCGTAACGGAACCGCGAACATCCCGGCCGACGCGGCTCGTCGCTTGAATGTATTCCGCACTGGTCTTTGGCTGGCCGAGTACGACCATCAATCCGAGCCGGGTAATATCGAGGCCCACGGAAATCATGTTCGTCGCGATCGCGACATCGACATGGTTTTTGTCGGCGAAGGGGAGAGCCAAGCGTCGCTTGGCCGCGGCGACTTTGTCCGTGCTGACCCGCGATGTGAGTTCGATGATGTCGTAATTGATATCGCGCCTCTCGAATAGGGCGTCCGTTTGCCCCTCGCGCTTTCGAGTTCCATAGCCGGTCAATCGCGTCGTCACTTCGTCTTCGATGATCCGGCGACTACCACCGAGTTCTCGTAGGCTGTTGAAGTAGCCGACTAACGTCATGTAGGGATCGGCTGGGTTCTTCGCGTTCTTGTTTCCCCCGTTGGCGGTGTACCACTTCTGGGCCGTCGCCATCAAAGCGAGGTATGTGCGAAGCAAAATGACCTTGAGGCTTCGCCCTTGTGCCGCCACCCCCACGTATAGTCGGGGGTCGCTTTCCTTCGAGGAATGCACCTTGGCAAAAAAGGAGTCACGGCGATCCGGACCGGGCGGAGGAAAGATATCCACCATTTTGCGGTCGAATAACGCGTGGATCTGCTTTTCCGCACGCCTCACCGTTGCTGTGGAGGCGACGATCTTCGTTCGGATCTTCTTGCCGTTTACGGTGCGAGAACAGAGTTCGTCCAGTGCCGTTTCGTAGAGGCCGACCATCGTGCCCATTGGCCCGGAGATGAGATGCAATTCATCTTGGATGACGAGATCCGGTGGGTGAAGTGGCCCCGCGAGTCTCGCTCCTACGCCTGAATCGTCGCATGGGCCGTAGAAGCCACCTTTGTCGTAGCGATCGACGCGGCCGAAGAACCCGCCGACCTCTCCCGTCCACGGCATCGCCGCGAACTTGTCCACTGTAGCAATCAGGAAGCACGGCAAGCGTCGGTAAATAGGCTCGTCGACGGCCAACACCGGCAACGGATTTTTCTTGCTGAATGCACATCGCCGATTCACGCAGGTGATCCGAAGATTTTTCGGCTCGTCATTGTTCGGAACTAACCCAAACGATTCCCCTGTGAACTTCGTCCCGCACCACGGGCACTCTTCGAGTGGAATCGGCGGGGCTTTGTGGGTGTTGTTCTTGTAGGCAATGGTTCGCGCACGGGCCGAGTCCGGGTTCTTGTCATTTTTGCGTCCCATCTTGTTCGGTGTGGCGGCACGGCCGACCCACAAGCCGATCTCGAACGGCCAATCGCCTAGCAAATCGACGTTCTGTTGTCGTTCCAGTTCGAGAGCGCAAATCAGTGTGGCCGCCCGGCCCAATTGGTCGAGGGTGAGCAACCGGAGCGTGTACCGCATGAGTACGCTCAAGCCCGCCGATTGCAGGCCGGGGTTGTTAAGTCGCCGCAGTACGAGCGTGAACGCTGCGAGTCCGAGATACGCTTCCGTCTTCCCGCCGCCGGTGGGGAAGAACAGCAGATCGACCACTTCGCGATCGTGGTCTGTCGGCACTGCGATTCCCTTGAGATTCATCAGCACGAACGCCAGTTGGAACGGTCGCCACTGCGGCGCATCGACCGTGGCGGGATCGCGATCTTGCATCGCGCCATTGCGCTGACGTGCAGCGGCGGCCATCGTCTTGTTCGCAAACTGGAACGCGATGAACACCTTCTCATCGGCGAGCAGATCGATCCCGGTTTGGATTCGTGTATTCGCAAACCGTGCCCGATTGAGCAACTCGTTCGCCGTTTCCGCCCTACGTTTGAGTGATGTTGGTATTTTGGCCCGCTGCTCTTCAATCCACAGCGCGTAGTGCGCAACCATCGGAGTGAGTTTCGCACGCGCATCGTCCGCGTCTTTCAGTGCGGCTAGCGCTTCCATCCTCAGTTCCACTGCGGGGAGGTCGGCCGGGGCGACTCGTTCGACGGGGGCCATCGGGATCCAGCAAGTCTCGGCCTTTCGGCAATGCCCATCGTCGCCGATGGTGGCGTACGTCGAGATGCCGTGTCCGACCGCGAATTCGTAGGCATCGTGGAATTGCAGATCGGCGATGCGCTCATCCCGATCGTCGGATTCGAGGCCGCGAAGGTTCGGCCGCGGTACCAGCGGCTCGACGGATTCGATGCAGATTTGGGCCTGGAACACGAACGCGGTATCGCGGGTAATGTCCTGGGCAGGTTTGCGGCGGTTCACCATGAACAGCGACACCGAGCGTACGCCCTTTTGCTGAAATTGTGCGAAAGCCGGAATGTCCCGTATCGGGCGGATCGCGGTCGCGAATTTCAAACCATCGCTGTTCGGCACGTCGCGTTCGACCGGTTTCTGCGTTAGCGGCAACGCCACCACGATCGTCTCGGAGCGTTGCGTGCGCTTCCACGCTTTTGGTAACGGCAAGATCGGTTTCTCTTCGCCTGGCGCGATTTCCTCGTAAATCGCTTTGTAGTCACCCCAGCAAACGGTAACGCTAACTGCTTTCGCATCTTTCGGGACGAGTAAACTCACACCCATCGAAGAAGGGAACAGCGCTCGCCGAACGGGTCCGGTTTCGGGAGTGGCTTCGTCGGCTCCGCTACCTTCTTCGGCGACTTTGTCCAGTTCCTCGGTCGCCGTCTCGTCGTATTTCTGCGATTCCGGAGCGTTGTTGGGGACGAGAAAACCGGTGAGATACCAGCGCGACGGAGCCTGGCACAGCGTTTCGTCCGCAAGCGAAGAGCCGGGGCCTGGCCCGATCAAATCTAAAATCAAGGCTTCGGTCAGTTTGTTGCGAACGTCGTTGGACGTCATGGATCCTCTCGATTCGTTAGTCATTCAGATTTTCGGCATTCACTTCAGCTTGCTGATGTCGGCAAACCGAGTTTATCGAGAAGAATTAACGCTTGTTCTTGTTGGCCGTTATCACACTTCGAGCCTTTCTTGAAACGAAGACGCTCGAGAGCGGTCGCGTGATCGTTGCCGTGCTGCCGGAATGTGTCATAGGTCGCGGCGAGTTCGAGAACCACAGGCTGTGTATCGGCCATGATGTTGATCGCCGGTTGAAATTTAGCCACAAGACTGGCGTCGGTTGACCCCGCCACCGCTTTCATGGTGTACGTGACATAATCAGCATAGGCATTTTGGGATTCCTCTTGAATCATCTCAAGATTCTTGAGAAGCGAGATTTCGGAATGCAAGTCTTCGCTGTACGGGCCATAGAAATGGATCGTATACAGGTAATCCGTGGGTAGGCCGAGCCGCTGAAGTAGACAGATCGTTTTTTGAAGACGAATTCTACCTACGACTTGCTGGCTTGGGTGCGCAGCGATGACCGCAGCGAGAATACGAAAGGACTCTATCATGGCATCAATCTTTCTTGAGTGTTTTTGAGGCAATTTCTTTAATTTCATTACTGAGTAGCTCAGGGAAGTAATAGCGAAGTAATGAATACTTCTCCTTCAACTCGCTGACCGGCTTCGAGATGGTCGAAAACTCAACTTGTTTACCCAAGGAGTCCTCGATGTAAATCTGGTCGTTTGGCTTGTCACCATCTGGATCGTAGGGTTTGTAGGGCGTGTCGGAAGCGGCGTCTTTAACCAGACTCTCCTCTGGCAACATCCCTTTGTTCCGGATCAGCCCCTTAACCTGTTCGACGAAGTCGTCTCGTGAGCTACCCGCAACTGTTGCATCAACGGCCTTGTAAAGTCTGCGATCAAGGATTCCGATGGCTAATTCTTTGAGCTTGGGATCATCGACACTTCGACAAGCCTTCATAAACTCGGATACAGAGTGATCATCCAATTGCAGATATTCGGCAAGTTGCATCTTGGAATTGCTGCGAAACGCAGCTGAGAACGCTTTGGGGGCCTCGGGCACTACGTGCTCATTATGCTCGACTAAAGCCTTGTATCTTTGAAAAAGCAACTTCAACATCACTTCGGCTGCTCGGGTTGTTTTGTGAAAGTACACGGCACGATACATGTGATATCGAGCGAAGACGTACGACTCCGCGCCAATGTACGCTTTCCCCTCCAAATAAAGCCGTCCCTTGCCTTCATCGACCAGAAGATGCTGAATCAGCCACTTCGAGTCAAACCGACCATAGCCAGCCCCGGTGGCGTAGGAATCACGTACGAGATAATCAAAACGATCCGCATCGAGTTGACTGGAGATCACTTGAACTAGGTATCGCGGAATCGAGCCAGAACTATCACTGTCATCTTCAGGATCTTTTCCAAAGAAACTCTTGAGCAAATCCGGCAGCTTTGGATCGTGTTTCAGCAAAACCTCATTCACTTCTGTGGAAGGATCGGTGATAATCTCGACGGTTCTTGATTCATGATGGTCGCCTGTAATCTTCTCAAACGCGTGGGAAAACGGCCCGTGGCCTATATCGTGGAGCAGCGCCGCCGTCAGGACTGCTGTCCGGTGCATATCATCCAGCTTGTTTCCGGTCAGTTTCTCGATCCGATCCAAGAAGCGCCGCGAATTGTGCATCACACCGATGGAATGCGCGAATCGGCTATGGTTTCCGCCGGGGAAGACCATCTCGCTGAGGCCGAGTTGCTTGATTCGCCGCAGTCGCTGAAATTCGCGGGTGTTGATCAACTTCAGCAGTAACCGATCCCAGTCCGTCTTCTCGAACGTGATCAGATCGTGGATCGGATCGCAGATGATCTTGGGCCAGCCCTTCGTCATCGGTACACTACGGTTCCATGAGAGTTCGGCTTATTCGTGACCGACCAGCTTAACCGGGCGATGCCGTTGTGGGCCATGTTCGTAGCGGCGAGGTTAAAAGAGATCCCCTTGGGATTCATTGGATGAATTCTTCTTCGTTCGGCGAGGGTTAGGCTTGGCTTTCGGCTGGCTTCCGGCTGCCTTCTGCTCGGCTTCGGCGCGCTGCTTGTTCAGTTCCAGCAGCATGGCGAGCACTTCGTCGCGGAAGGCGTCGGGCCAGCGGTAGCGCCAGGGTTTCTTCTTCTGGCGCTTGCCGGTTTCTTCCTCGTCCTCCTCGTCGTCTTCGTAGTCGAGCAGGAACTCGCACGGCGGGACGATCAGCTCCGAGAACGGCGAGCCGTAGGCCGTGAGGACGGCCCGATCCATCTTTTCGTGCATTTCGCGAAGTTTCAGAATGTTCGGATCCTGTTCGTTGGGATCGTGAAAGCGGTTGTAAGTTTTCGTCAATCCTTGGTCGTTGCGGATCATCAAGTCGGCTCGGAGCTCGTAATACGCTTTTCCAGCCAGCTCTAGAGATAAATCCAAAGCGAATTCTGTGGGAAATGGGTAATTTTCAAAACAGTCCGTTGGGGCGTATCTCAAATCGTCCTTAAATGATGATGTGAAGAATCGAGCCCAGGTTTCGTGTATGCGAGATTGCAAGTTGCAAAACGCCGCGTAGGAGTCATATGCAAATACATCTAAGCTATTTGCATAAACAGTCTTCTGAGGCAGAAAAGCTAGCGACAAGTGAGGCGTCGCGCTACATGTCGTAACCAAAACCCTGGACAATTCTTTTGTTGCCAATCGCCCTTCCTTGCTAGATCGCCCGTAGCGCCACCAATACTGCTTATAGCTTCCAGCCAGCTTGTCTCTTTCTGGTTTTACTCTAGATGCGACAATCGAGAATAAATCAGGGAATGAAGCAGCCTCTTCTACGGTTCTATCGCCAAAATCAATCACATACCGAGAATGTAGATGGCGAGGGTCATTATTTACTTCTTCTGAGCCGATGTACGGAAATATGCATTTGCTGTTAATTGGATTTGATTCAAGCAATCTCTTCATATCAGTTATGGTTGAAGCGACCTGCTTTGAATCGTGATCGTCGAATGTGAATCCCATTCCAAGTACGATGGATCCTTGAAAGCACTTCCCGTGATTTGCATACAGCGGTCGTGGGTCGTCATTATTTGTGGAATTCGCAAGGTATGCTGATATTGAGGTCGCATTCCTTCCATTTAAAATAACAGACTTCAAAAGCATCTGTTTTGAAATATGAACTATGCTGGCGACTACGGATGCTTGACCAGGCCAGGGGCATCGTTTCACTGCATCATAAATATGGCCATTTTCGTTTGCGAGAATGATCTTTAATCCACTTTGTCGAGTGTCTCCTTGAGCGATAGTATTAGTCGCAATGAATCCTAAAGTGCCACCGCTTCGCAGAAGAGAAAATCCTTGACGGAAGAAAAGAGCTACAATGTCTGAATTTCCTGAGAAGCCAGCAAATTGTTGCAAAAGCCAACCAAGATATGGCGACCCGAATGTTCCACTAATGTCTTTGCCAGTTAAATAAGGTGGGTTGCCCACTATGCAATCAAAACCGCCGTCTTTGTGCCCAAACACTTCCGGGAACTCGATCTCCCAGTGAAACGGTTGAATCGACTTTTCGCCGGTGAGCAGTGCAGCTTCCTGTTTCGTTGGCCGCAACGTCACATTCCCCGTGCTGAGATACTCCGACAGGAGCGAGAGGTATTCATCCCGCTTGGCGATGCGTGCTTTGTCCTTGTCCGCCGCGAAGAACGCCGCGATGACGAGGTTCCCCGCGAAGCGGACGGTGTTCAAGGCTTCATCAGCGTATTTGAGTTGCGATTCCTTCATGCCGGGGAGGAAGTACTCCCCGGCATCGAGAATCTTCTGGCGGAACGCAGTGGCACTCTTGATCCGTTCTTCGACCACGTCCTGACCCAGAATTCGTTGCTTGCAGGGCAGCCAGTGAAATTCGATGAGCTGCTTCCGCGTCAGCCCAACGAGCGAATCGCCGCTCCGCAACGAATGGTCGATGAACGTGAACGGGTGATCTTTGGCGAGCGTCGTCAGCCACAGCGAAAGTTTCGCCAAGTCCACCGCCATCGGGTTCTTATCAACGCCGTAAAGGCAACGCTGAGCCACGAGCCGTTGTGCGTGCAGCAACTCATCTTCATCCGGCGGAATCTTCGGTAACTGGTTGTGAACATGCCACGATTTGACGAGCAGTTCGCCAAGCTGCCGTGAGACTTCGACCAGGAACGCACCCGAACCCATTGCTGGATCGCAGATTTTCAGTGCCAGGATTTGCTTTGTAGTGAGATTATCGCCCAACTCTCTCAAGATCGGTTCGAGTGCCTTACGCACGATCGGCTCAGTGAGACTTCGAGGCGTGTAATGCGACCCGGATCGACGCCGTTCATCGCTCGGTTGCAGAACCATGCTTCCCGAAGGGACAATGTTCGGCGTGACCGCTTTTGCGACTTTGCGATCGAGGAGTGCGACGACATCTTCGGGCGTCTTCGCCACTTTCAGTGCTGCCGCTTCCTTCGGCGTGAGCTTGCGGTCGGCCTTCTCCAGGAACCACTTGCCGCGTTTATCGCCACTCTCGGCAAGTAGGGCTTCGAGGTCGATCGTCACCGGTGCGCCGTGCGGCTTCTTCGGCTTAACCGCAATGCTCCGCCCGGTGGCCTTCTCGATGCGGAACCCCATCATCGCTTCGTAAACCGAGCCGATCTGTTCGACATCGAGCGCACGATACGACAGCCGTTCGCCATTGAGGATCATCAGGTTATGGAGGACGCGAAAGACGACGCCATCGGAAACGAGTGGCGGGGTGATTCGTTCGCCGGGGTCGCGCATCGAGCCATGCGCTCGCCCTTCGAGGAACGGGTAACGGTCCGGGTCGAAGAGATAGCCGTGCCGCGCCGGGATCTGGATTCCGCCGCCTTTGGCTCCATCGTGAACCATGCGGAACAGCGTAACGAGCCTCGCCCAAGCACCATATCGCTGGTCCATCGTGTCCGGGTGCCGCCCCGCATCGCCACGGAGTTTGTCGAATAGCCCCGATACCGAATAGTACCGAACGTAGACTTCCGAATCGGACATCAACCCACGATCTTCGGCGTAAAGCAGAAAGACGAGCCGCAACAGCACCGTGAGTTGCCCCGCGTAAACCTGGTTCGGATCTTTGGCGAGCACTTGCGCAAGCAGTTCGCCCTTGCGCTGCGCATCGGCGGCCTGGAACCCGCGAAGCAGTTCGTAAAGTGCGGCAAGAACTTGCTGCGCGAGTTCGGTCGAAACGGTGTTCTGATACTTGCGGCTGGCCGCCAAAATGTCGTAGAGCGTTTTGCCGCCGGTGCTGCCGAAAACGCGGGATTCGCGAAGCAGCATGAGCAATGCCGCAAACACCGGACGCCCCGCCGTTTCGAGCATGATCGGCACGGGGAAGGTGATGTGCCCCGGACTTTCACCGCGCGGCGAATAGACCAGCCGCAGTGCGACGCCATTCGAGAGAAGGCCCGTGGGGACTTGCGTCTCGCGGAGCAAGCGTTCGAATCGCGCTTGCGGCGTCGCCTGCCACTTGCGATTGTCGCCCGCCGGGATTTTGTCGAAGTCCAGCCCGACGGGGATCTCCTGAACGAGCATCAGCCACTTGGCCGGACTCGCTTTCGGATCGTCGATCACTGCGAACGACGGCATCAAGTGATCGTCGTACCCTTCCAGGTAGACGTTGAGATCGGCCGCAAGCGGATCGCTCCCCGCAACGAGGTCGGTTTCGTTCCAGCCGAAAATATCGACGAGGATCTGCTGGAGTTCTTTCACCGCGGGAACAGCTTCGACTCGACCGTGTAGGAGTGGCACCGTGGTCGAAGCGACGAACCGTTGATACTCCGCCATGACATCGGTATTGACGTGGCAATCGGCGTCGGCGAGCGCAGGCGGGGACACGACAAGGCCGACTGGCTGGAGGTAGCCGAGCCAGTCTTTGTGTTTGCGCATCGATTCGTCGTGAGGGTCGCGGGCCATGTTGTTATCCTGTCATGGGCCAGAGGTAGACGAGTCCGACCGGCTCGACTCGGCGCGCCTTTACGTCGTAAACGTCGCGGATACGCACCGGTTCGCTGACCATTTCGCTGTCGATTTCTTCCAGCCGCCGCGTCTGGTGTTTGCGGTCGGCTTCGATCTGGTTCCGCTCGCCTTCGATGAAGTCGAGCAGCGAGAGTTGTCGGTTCTTTACCGTTTCGACGATGCGCTTTTGCTGCGAGAGAAGGATCTGCCGCATCTTGTCGGCTTCGTCCTCGCCGCGCGCGAAGAGTTTCGTCGCGGCTTCGTCGGCCAAGAAGTATCCGCGGGCTTCGAGGTGCGGCAGCAATTCCTGAACGTCTCTCGGCCCCGCCGTCTGCAGCTTGGCGATAATCGTGGGGTTATTGGGCTGGATGCCTTTCTCCAGCGCTTTCTCAAGGAGTTCGAGCGTGTTACCTTCGGCTTCCCGACCATACGGCGAAAGGGGAGTCTTGCGTCGGTCGGGATCGATCCAGCGGGCCGCCACCGCGATGAGTTCTTCGTGGAGCCGCGCCGCCCCGGTTCCATACAGACAGAGTCGGCCCAAGAGGATGATACGCGGGATGGCATCGTTCGATTGGGCGAAACAGGCCCGCGACAGGTCTTCGTAAACGAAGCCTTGGGCCACGAACCGCCCGAGCAATCGCTTGACGACGGGATGTTCCAGGTGAAGGTGAACCACGTCGTCGGTCATCGTTCCGGGGTCTTCGAACACAATCGGCCGAATTTCCGACTGCCGTCGCCATTCCCAGAACGGTTGCCCGCGTTCTCTCGGCGTGCGAAGCGTGTCGAGCGTATCGGCCCAACTCGCATCGCCGCCGGAGGTCTTGTCGAGTGCGGGAAATTGGTAAACGTCGCCGTCGGCTTTCAGCGGACTCGCACCGATCATTTCGAGAGCGCAGGAAAGCGCAGCCCGGAAGTCGTTCTCTTCTAGCCCCACCGATAGGCGAGAGTCATTCAGTCGCGTGCGAAGTTGCTCGATTTGCTCGCCCAACTCCTGCTGACGCTCACGCGCCACGTCGAGTTCTTCGCTCACGACTCGCTTCGTATCCGCGTCCAGGTCAGCCGAATCGATCTCGTTCTCCAAGTGGTCAATCGAAACTCGGCGGATGCCATTTCGCGAAAGCGCCTCCGTCAGTTTGCCTTCGATGACTTGCGACAGGCTACCCAGTTCGCGCTTGATGATGTCCGTTTTGCGAACGAGTGCGTGAAGAATGCGATCTTCTGGCCGTTGCTTGTAGACGAAGTAATGGCAGCGGACTTCCGGACTCGGCTGGAGCTTCCGGTCGATCCGCCCGTTGCGTTGTTCCATCCGGCTCGGGTTCCACGGCACATCGAAGTGGAACAGGTCCGCACAGTGAGTTTGAAGATTGATTCCTTCCCGTGCGGCATCGGTGCAAAGCAAGATTCGCAGCGGGTGCCGGCCCGGATCCGTGTTGAACGCGCGCTTGATCGCATCGCGTTCGTCTTGCGGAGTCGAACCGCGATACATCGCGATCCGGAATTCGGCACGATCCGTTGACGCAATCAGAGAATCGAGCTGTCCACGGAGATACGTGAGAGTGGCTTCGTATTCGGTGAAGATCAGGACTCGCGCGTTGGTCCATTCCTTGCCTTTAAGCATGTTCTCTCGAATCCATTCGACGAGCCGCTTCACTTTCGCATCCGGTTTCCCCCGAGCCGATTCGGCAATATCGGTCATCTGTTCGAGTAACCGCTCTGCGGCGGGCTGGGCTGGTTTTGCAAAGGCAGCCATCGTCGCCGCTTCGACTTGCGCCGCTTCTTCGCGCTCAAGTTCCGCCGGTTCTAAGTTGGCACGTTCATCATCCGCATCGACCGAAGCCGACAGCCCGCGAAATAACGATTCGCTCGGAGCTTGGATTTGAGCACGCGACGCCTTTTGTTTCTCCATCGTTCGGCAATGAACCCGGAGAGTTCGTGCGAACGCATCGATCGAAGAAAGGAGGCGTTGCTGGAGTCCGACGATGAGAATCCCGGCCGCAGTCTGAACACGTTTCGACTCGCCTTCCAGTTCGGATTCCCGAACGCGTCGATACTCATCGAGCAATGCGGACAGCGTGAGTTCCGGAGCATCGGGCGGAAGGCCGTCGATATCGATCTGCTTCACTTGTCGCTTCGGAAACCCCCCTTGGATTTCTCGAATGTCTTCTTTCAGCCGCCTGACCATGACGTCATCAAGGAGTTTCTTTCCCTTTACGGGGACGCCGCGACAGAACCGCTGCGGATCGAGAATCTCCAGCAACGAGGAGAAGCTATTGGAGTGCCCGTTGTGCGGAGTCGCCGAAAGGAAGAGTCGATGCTCGAATCGCGGGGCGAGATCTCGAACGGCCCGCGTAATTTTCGAGTCGATGGCGTACCGGGAACTGGTCGCCGGTGCCGCATGGTGGGCTTCGTCCAAGATCAACAAGGAACCAGGGCGAAAAGCGCCGAGCCAGTCACGAAACGGGCCGACGTATCCTTCGTCGATCAAGAGACGATGCGAGACCAAGAATCGCGAATGCGTGGACCAAGGATTCGTCGAGTAGCCCCGTTCTCGACGGATTCGCGTGACGTATTCTTTGTCGATCACTTCGAAACTCAGCCCGAATCGCTGTTCGAGTTCCGTTTGCCACTGCGAGAGAACCGAAGGCGGGCAGGCCACTACGATGTCTCGTACCTTCTTTCGCAGAAGCAATTCGCGCGCAATTAGACCTGCTTCGATCGTCTTTCCAAGCCCGACGTCGTCGGCAATGAACATGTTCACACGCGGGAGGAGCAATGCCTTCCGCAGTGGCTCAATCTGATACGCTTCGATCTTGATACCCGCACGAAACGGCGCCTGGAATCGCTTGGCATTCGTCGCTGTAACGCAATTCCATCGGAGTGTGTGCAGATAGGCCGAGAACAATTTCGGTTCGTCGAAGCCCCGCTTCGCAAGCCCTTCCCAACCGAAACCTTTCATCAAATACGCATCGGGTTCTCTTTCCCACAGAACTTCTAGCGGTTCGCCCTGTGCATCATCATCGACACAGGCCAGCCGAACTAATTTCGCATCGCTGTGGCTTTGCGCTTCGATTACCGTTTCGACGAGATATTGACGACTTCGCACATGCACAATTTGTCCCGGTACGAGCTTAACATTGGTACTGTTATTCTCAACACGATCCGGCTGGGATTGCATCATGAAAGGACATTCCTTAGCAAGCGGTGTCCCGCAACGATCCACATCAACAAGACTAATCGTAACGAGTTGGTTGCCCTAAAAGTACCTTCCACAACGAACATAATTCGGGAATCCGACATTTCCGCAGGAAGTCGTAGCGGTAACGCGGGCCATTTCTTCGGAGCATGCCTAGCGCGAAATTGCAATATTTTGCGAGATCAGAACGGGCATCGGAATCACTTTGCCACGTCGATGTCTACGGTAATTGTCTTTTCCTGCTGAGTTTGGCAATACCGTAGACGTAGACAGCGTAGACGGGTCAAAATGCAACTCATTCGCACGATGCCCGAACC
>JAYSKW010000830.1:0-6760 GCA_043726085.1 Limnoglobus sp. | reverse complement strand
CAAACACGTCGTCGATTTCATCGAAATGGCGTCGAACGACGACCGAGTACAGGCGATCAAGCAGACGCTGTACCGAACGAGTTCGGATTCGCCGATCGTGCGGGCACTGCAACATGCCGCCGACCGCGGCAAGCAAGTCACGGCGGTGATCGAACTCAAAGCGCGACTCGACGAAGAGCGGAATATCCTCTGGGCGCGCGAACTCGAAAAGTCCGGCGTCCACGTCGTGTTCGGCTTCATCGGCCTCAAAACGCACTGCAAAGTCGCCTCGGTTGTACGGCTCGACGAAGACAACCAGATCCGACGCTACGTTCACCTCGCCACCGGAAACTACAACCCGCAGACGGCGCGCACCTATACCGATCTCGGCTTCTTCACGTGCAACACCGACTTCGCCGACGACGTCACATTGCTGTTCAACTACCTGACGGGCTATGCGGAACTGCCGTTGTGGCGGAAGCTGATCGTCGCGCCGTCGCGGTTGCAGAACTTCATGCTGGAAAAGATCGACCGAGAGGCGGCGAACGCCAAGGCGGGGAAGAAGGCACGCATACTGGTGAAGATCAACGGGTTGCTCGAACCGATGATCGTGAAGTCGCTGTACCGCGCCAGCCAAGCCGGCGTGAAGATCGATATCGCTTGCCGTGGCATCTGCGCACTGCGGCCCGGCATCCCCGGCGTCAGCGAGAACATCCGCGTGATCTCCGTGATCGACCGCTTCCTCGAACACTGTCGCGTCTTTTACTTCGAGAACCTCGGCGACCCCGAAGTGTACATCGGCAGTGCCGACTGGATGGATCGCAACCTCAGTCGCCGCGTCGAAGTCGTGTTCCCGCTCGTGCAGCCCGACTTGAAGTTGCGTATGATCGAAGAAGTGCTCAAAATCTCACTCATGGACAACACGAAGGCCCGCGAACTGCAATCCGACGGCAGCTACGTGCGAGTGAAGCCGAAAGACGGCGAGGCGCTCATCCGCAGCCAGACGCGCTTTCTGGCGCTCGCCGCCGACGCGGCCGCCCGCCTTCAAACCGCCCCTGCGATACCGAGTGCCAACGCCAACCCCACACAGGAACTGAATAAGCCCAAGCTCGCTCGACGAAGCAAACGCGGCAAGCCATAAGGCTTTCCAATACACTTTCCCCGCTTTCCGGAGGGCAACGATGACGACGCTTTCGTGCTGGTTGGCTCTCGCGATGGCATCGGTGGGGGCCGACGCGACCCCCGCGCCTGCCACGGCCAAGGACGCGCTCAAAGCGTTCAATCTCGTCGTCGGTTCCTGGAAAGGCACCGGCACGCAGGAGGCCGTCCGTCCCGCCAAAGAGAAGACGTTCTGGAACGAAACGATCGCCTGGGAATGGCAGTTCAAAGGCGACGATGTGTGGCTGAAGGCGACCATCGACAAAGGCAAGTTCTACACGCAGGGCGAACTCCGCTACCTCGTCGACAAGAAGGCGTATCAGCTGATTGTGAAGACCGCCGAGGGCGACAGCGTCACGTTCGCCGGCGCAGTTGCGGTTGGAAAAACTAAAGAGACGATCCTGACGCTCGAACGAACCGACGACAAAACCAAGGAAACCGAGCGACTGGTGTTCACGTTACTCCACCACAACCGATATTTGTACCGGTTTGAAACGAAGGCCGAGGGCGCGACGACGTTCGTGCGGAAGTATCAGGTGGGAGCCACGAAAGACGGCGTGGCGTTCGCGGACGTGCCGATGGGGCCGGAGTGCATCGTCAGCGGCGGCCGCGGCAGCATGACAGTGACGCACAACGGCAAAACCTATTACGTCTGCTGTTCCGGTTGCCGCGACGCCTTCAAAGACGAGCCAGAAAAGTACATCAAAGAGTTCGAGGCCAAGGCGAAGAAGTAGCATTTCATCGTAGCGGAAGTCGTGAGACTTCTGACGCAGGAGCTTCCCCGAAGTCTCACGACTTCGACTACGTTGCAGGAAACAGTCATTAGTTAGTTAGACGGCGGAAGGTTTCCGAATGGCGAAATCATCCCGAGTTGGCAATCGCGCTTCTCTTACAGTGGCGCGTTACTGTTCACCGCCCGAGGAAGTTCCTGGTGCGGTGACGGTCTTTCGAGGCTGGGTAAACCCCCAACGACCACCGTAATACACTCGCTCGTGACGTTGCTGCGCGACCGACGGATTGAGGAACTGCGGAGGGCGCAGATAATGCTCGTAAGCCAAACACATCTGGAGCGCTGACTCATGTGAATCCATGCCACCCGTGCCTGTGCCGAGGCCAGGACAAGCCAATGTATCGATCTTCCGCGACTCGGAACGATTGTGACGGTGGACGGCGAGAAGTGCGGCCCACATGGCGAGATAAACGTGGTCTGTGCCTCGAATATTCATGGGCACGCGCATCGTCGGTGCGTGCGCAACGAATGGATGCGCCGCGCGGTCCGTCGGCACTATGATGCACGTCCCAACTGGCTGTTCTCCCAGATAATCGTCGAGAATCTGCTTCTGGATGCGCTCCATGACGTGACGCCCGAAGAAACGAACCACTGCCAAATCCATGCCTGCATCCATCAATCCGAACGAATTGCCCGCAGTGACGACGCAATCGAACGATGGCAAATCCTCGAATCGGCCACACGCGATCTGAACCTCGGGTTGCGCGCGAAACTGCCAGCGAACGACGTCGCAGAATTCTTTGCCCCTATCGACGAGAACGAGTTGCATGATATTGTCGTGTTTCCGCTAACGACCCCGCTCAGTTGCCGCGGCGGCTGGAGTGACGTTAAACTCTGAAAAGCCGTAGTGTCGCCGCCGATCGGTTGCAGGGGCTAGTTCGGCTCTCGGTACACCCCGACCCGGACTTGGCCCAGCCGGAGGGACCGCAGGAATGCGACAAACCGGCCTCGCGATGGCTCCGGAAATTCGGCCTCGCCCCCGCACATCACCCGGACCGAGTACCGGTCCACCCCGCCGGTGACGAACGTCTCCGCCCCGACACGCAGCCGGAACTCGTGCCGAGGGCCCTCCGCCTGCACCACCCGCGCGGCGCTCAGGACGGGCAGCCAATCCGCTGGCTTACCCAACTTGGCGGCAGTCTGAATCGCCTTCACGTAGCGGATAGCCGACTGGTCGGCCGGGTCGTACTCCAGGTCTGGCCCGAACACCTCCTGCATCCGAATCAGGACCGCCATCGGATCGAAGCATCCGACGCCCGAACTGGGCCAGGGGACCAACGCTTCGATCAGCATCCGTGCCCTCCACGGCGTGCGCTCTGCCGGCGAACTAGTTAAAATAGACAGAACCGGTTATGTCTATTGCAGAATCGCTTTTGGGTAATCCCGCGACGCCCTCGTCGAGCGGGAACGTACGCGGCTCCCGTAACTCGACGCATTTTCGACTTTCGGCGTTAGGATGTCAACAAATTTATGCCCGAAAACACATTCCGTTTGAACCCGTCGATGTCAATGCGAGTAGGTGATGCGTACGCGCTTCGCTCCGAAGACTACGCGGCGCGGCTAATTATTCTCCGATTTAATTGACATTTGTTCACTGGAAGGTATCTGTAGGTGTCGCGTGAATTTCCCGCTCGATGAGGTGCGTTATGGTTGCATTAGCGATCGAGTACGATTTCGAGAAGGCGGCGGGGTTGGTGGCGCGCGGCAACGAACTCGAGTCGGCTGCCGCGAAAACGAAGATTCCATTCAAAGATCTCAAAGAATATACGATTGAGTATGCCGAAGTATGGAATCGCATCATCAAGAACGAACGCCAACAGTTGTTGGGGCAGGCGGGGGCCGAGGCGCTGACGATTTTGCGCAATCTCATTCGCAATGGCGAAGAAAAGACGCAAGTGGCGGCCGCAACGATACTTATGAAATTCTGGATGACGACGATACGGCACGACAACGGTGGCAATGCGTTTGAATCTCTCGGTGGCGAATATTATCATAAGCTACTTTTGATAGAAGAAGCCGAGGAAAAGCTCGCGGCCGACGAAGCGGCCGCATTGGCAGCGAAAAATGCTCCGAAACCGGAAATCGAACCATCCGAGACACCGCCGATTGTCCCGACGATCGAAACGCCGCCGTGCGATGTACCGGCAATTGTCGAAGCCGAAACGGAAACTGTAGTCGAAGCACCGAGCGTTCCCGAAAAGCCGGTTCGCCCCGATGAGATCGAGATATTTCCAACGTTAAATCCGAACAGAAGCGGTCTGTTGGGCGATGAACGGAGGCCCCTGTCGCACGACAGGGGCGGCGGCTAACTGCGGGGCGGCGTGGGACCGATTTGACTTCCGGCTAGACTTCGCGGTTGGCGGGGCCGATGTAGAGGCTGCGGGGGCGGATGAGGCGGTTGTTGCCGAGTTGCTCGATGACGTGGGCGGACCAACCGGCGACGCGGGACATGGCGAACATCGGCGTGTAGATCGGGATTTCGAGGCCGAGCGCGTGGTAAAGCCTTCCGGCGGGCCAATCGACGTTGGGGTACATTTTCTTTTCGCGAATCATCGTGGCTTCGACGATCGCGGCGGTCGCTTCCCAACGGTCGTTTCCAGAAGCGGCGGCGGCTTGCTGGACGTACGGTTTGATGATCCCCGCACGCACGTCGCCACTCTTATAGACGCGGTGGCCGAAACCCATGATCCGCGCTTTGCGGGCAAGCGCGTCGAGTGTGAATTGTTCGGCCGATTCGGGGCCACCGGCGGCTTTCACGAAGTCCATGACCTTCTCGTTCGCGCCACCGTGGAGCGGGCCTTTGAGCGCGCCAATCGCACCGCAAATCGCCGAGTGTAAATCGGACATCGTCGAGACGATGACCCTTGCCGCGAAGGTGCTGGCGTTGAATTCGTGCTCGGCATACAGGATGAGCGAGACATCGAGCGCCTTCACCTCGTCGGGCGAAGCCTCCGTGCTGCGAAGCATGTACAGGAAGTTCGCCGCCGTGCCCAGGTCTTGCCGCGCCATCACCGGTTGCAGGTCGCGTTGGATGCGGAAATGGTCGGCAATCGCCACGGGCATTTGGGCAACGAGCCGTTCGGCTTTGCGTCGGTTCGCTTCCTCGGAATTATCGGTGGCATCTTGGTCGAAACTCGCCAGAATCGACACGGCGCTGCGTAAGGCATCGAGCGGGGCCGCCCAGGCGGGAAGGGCGGCAAACAGCACGGGGATCGGTTCGGGTAACCGGCGTGCCATCGCGCTGCGTTCGAGGAACGATCTGCGTTCGGGGGCCGTCGGCAGTTCGCCGTAAATGAGCAGATACGCGACGTCGTCGTACGTGCATTTCGCGACGAGATCGGCGACGGCGTAACCCCGGTAGCGCAGGCCATCTTCGACGGTGGAAATCGCCGTCTCACCGGCAATCACGCCTTCGAGACCGGGGGAATACGCCGCATTCGCAGGAGATATCGATGCCATATGTCCGTCGCTCGTTTGGGGAGGGTTATCGTGCGGAGTACTTACGGTCGCGGGCTTCGTAGTCGGCATACTGTAACAGGTCGTACAACTCGGCGCGCGTTTGCATTTTGGGCAACGAATTTTGCTGATGCCCCGCAGCCATCAGGTCCATCAAGGTCTCCTCCGCCGCTTTCATCGCGACGCGGAAGGCGGTCAGCGGGTATAAGACCATCGCGTAACCCATCTGGCCGAGCGTCGCGACATCGAGCGAAGGGCCTTTCGCGAACTCGGTCATGTTGGCGATCAGCGGCGCACGGACTTCCTTTGCGAAGTCTGCGAATTCTTGCTGCGTTTCGAGTGCTTCGGGGAAAATCGCGTCGGCACCGGCGTGCAAATACGCCTTCGCCCGCAGCACGGCATCGGCGAATCCCGTCACGCCTCGTGCATCGGTTCGGGCGACAATTACGAAGTCCGGATCGCGACGGGCTGCCACCGCCGCGCGGATTTTCCCGACCATCACCTCGGTATCGACGAGCGATTTACCGGAAAGGTGGCCGCACCGCTTGGGCATCTGCTGATCTTCGAGGTGAACGCCCGCCACGCCGGCTTGCTCGAAGAGGCGAATCGTACGTTCGACGTTCAGACTCTCGCCGAACCCAGTGTCGGCATCGCAAAGTAAAGGTAACGTCGTGGCTTGCACGATGCGTTGAGCGGCATCGACGAACTCGACGAGTGAGAGCAAGCCAATATCCGGCACCCCACAACTGGCGGAAAGTGCCCCACCCGATAGGTAAATGGCCGAAAAGCCGAGCCTTTCAGCCATTTTGGCAACGAACGGGGAGAAAACACCGGGGATACAGAGCGGTGGATTCTTCCAGCAATCGCGTAGACGGCGACCCGGCGATGCGGATCTCTGCGAACCCGGTAAGGGCATACATGTCTCATGTAATAGGGACGAGAAAGTGACCTGATGATACTGCAATTGGCGCGTGCGAGAAAGATTTTTCCGTAAAGTGAGGATTGACGGAAGTGGTTGCGGCGCTAGGATGGGAACGGTGTCGTCGCGGATGGTTTGCGACGAGAATCGAGTCGGTGACTTGACGATAGGCGACAGGCACTTAGAATCTCAGTGTGCAGAAATTACTTCTTGAGACTCAGGTTGAGTATGAACGCACGACGGACCATAAACACGAATTCGATTATTGCTCTCAATAGAGGGTAGCTCTCACCGGGTTTACGGAAGCCGGACGCGAGCCAAACCCTTACCGGTTTGGCTTTGTTGTTTAACTGATACACGGCTGGTGTGATCGCTCTCGCGGGTATAGCTCAGTTGGCTAGAGCGCAGCTCTGATAAAGCTGAGGTCCTTGGTTCGAGTCCAAGTATCCGCACTCAGG
>JAYSKW010000829.1:0-3753 GCA_043726085.1 Limnoglobus sp. | reverse complement strand
CGCCTGGGTGTACTTCCTCGCACCCGGCCAGTTCCGCACGGCGAACGCATTGAACTCGGTGTCCGCAAGCAACGCCACTACCCGCATCTACCGCGAGTTACACGGCGGTTGGACCGTCGTCGTCTCGTTCACCGGAAACGACCTGCGACCGTTCTTGAAGTCGGCAGGCATCACGACCTAACGCAACGGTGCGACACCCGGTCTCTTTCGCACAGCAATCGCAACGCACAGGCGAATCGTTGCGCCACGCAACGTTTCCGAATTCCGCATCACCCACACGAAAACCCAGAGTCAAAAAATCGGAGACGATTCGACGTAAGTCGGAATTTGCGACGTGCTCAAAGTGACCGGAAAATGTCTCATCCGGTCGATTTTACGTCGTGCTCGGTCGATTTTGTGTCGCACTCGGTCGATTTTATGTCGTGCTCGGTCGATTTTCGGTCGGTACTTCCAGCGAGCGCCGAATGGAGAGTTCTCGACGGAACTCACGATAAGAGTTCGAGATACGGCAAAATCGCCCGAGACAAATCCGTAATTCGCGATCAAAAAGCGCCTTTTCGGATCGAAAAAACACAAAAAACACGGTTTTTGAGCGTCCGCAATTGTGACTTACGTCGATTGGGATCGCGTAAAACCAACTTTCGCGGTCTAAAGAAACCGATCTTGTACCGTTTTCCCCATCGCGTTATCAGGCGGCCAAAACAGGTGCGCCTACGGCACTCGGCCAGGGGGGTTACCGATGTCGTCGGCTATTCGACATGCGTTCGCTATTGCGGTTTTGTTCGCACTCACCAGCGTTGCTGCGGCGGAAACGCCCGCATTTAAGCTGCCCGATGTGACATCGCCGACGAAAGATGCGGAGATCAAAGATCTCACGCCATTACTTTTTGCCGAACCCCATTCGATGGAAAAGCACGGCGAAGCGTCCGGCAAGCACGCGGAGGCGCACGAAGAAGACCACGAAGACCGAGGGTTATTCGGTGCGGTCGAATACCTGCTATTGCGACCGCGACGCGGGGCGTTCGACTTCGGCATTGCCGACCCAGCGAACGATTTTATCCCTGGCGGTAAGCTCGAAAGCCTGAATTACGAGTTGCGTAGCGGCGTGCGGGCATCGATCGGGTATCGTTTCAAAGACTCGCCGTGGGGCGTGTCGATGGCTTACACCTTCCTGCGAAGCAGTGCGGATCGCACGATCAGCGCCCCAACGGGCGGGCTGATCTATCCGACGCTCACGCGGCCAGGGTTGACCGACGAAGTCGGTTCCGCAGTCGCACAGTCGAGTTTGGAATACAACGTGTTCGACCTCGAAATCGGCCGACGGTTCCACGTCGACGAACGGTTGAACGTGCGAGCCTTCGGGGGCGTTCGGTTCGCGAACATTCGACAAGATTTCGACGTTCAATACGATCGTTACGATGCCAATATCGCCCGCGTCATGACGAGTTCAAACTTCGATGGCTTCGGCCCCTTACTCGGCGGCGAAGCGACGCTTTCGGTGTTTCGCGGGTTCCAATTATATGCTCGCGGCTCGGGTGCGCTACTTACGGGGAAGCTCGTCAATCCGATTACGGAAACGAACAACGGCGGCATCACGCACTATGCGTCGCTCGACTATCGAACCCGCCGTGTAATCCCCGTGATGGGCATGGGCATCGGCGGCGGTTGGCAGCACAAAAATGTGAGCATCCGCGTCGGCTACGAAATTACCAACTGGTTCGGGCTGATCGATCAACCGCGATTCACCAACGACTTCGCCATCGGAAAAGTGACGACACGCCAATCGGATCTGTCGCTCGAAGGGTTGTTCTTCCAGTTAGGTCTGAAGTATTGAACCCGTTGAAGGAACTCAGGATACATTCACGCCGATGGCCAAAACCATCGGCGATTGTCGTTGGGGAGCCGGGAAAACTCTCGATTCAAGGCGGTCAAACCCTATGTTAATCGTGTGAGGTATCGCACGGCTCGCCGACAGGGGTTCGGGTAACATGGCTGAACTCGAAGCGCTTTACGAAAACAAAGAGCTGAACACGCGAAGCGGGTGGCGGAAACTGCTACCCGTGAACCAGGCGATCAAGCTCGGTCGCGTCTTCGGTCCGTCGGATTGGTGGATCAACGACGGGTTGATTTCCTCGTATCACGCCACGGTCAAATGGGACGGCAACACCCTGAACGTCGAGGAACGCAACGATCCCCGGCCGACGAATCGCATTTTCTATCAGTCACGCCCCGAGCCGAACTTCAACATTCCGACCGGGGAATCGTTTGTCATCGGCAACACCGTTTTCGTGCTGCACAGCGATACGGGCGGTATGATCGAAGACCGCTTCGATGCGACGATCACAGCGGAAACGGCGGCAAGCCGCGCGCAGTTACGGCAAGTTCCGTTCGAGACGTCAGCGACCTTCTTGCGGGCGCTCGAACAGGTTCCCGATGTGCTTCGGTTGGCGAACGACGAAGACATGCTGTTCCGCAACATGATCAAAGTCGGCCTCGACGCCCTTCCCTACGCCGACGCTTTTGCAGTCGTGGAGATTCCTCCCGAATCGACGGATATGGACAAACGGGTGGTCGTTCGCGATCACCAGCAACGGCTTTCGGGCCGCTCCGAACAATTCGCCGCATCACGACGACTGGCATACCGGGCGATTCGCCAGGAGGGTAAGAGCATTCTGCACGTCTTCGGCGAACGGACCGAGAACGTGACGATGCGGATGGACCGGCAACTTCCGGGTACCCCGTGGGCGATTTGTACGCCGTTCAAAGATGGTTCCGGCTGGGGTTTGTACGTCGATGGGCGATCCCCGAAAGAACCGCTTATCATCAACGGGCAGGTTCGCGATAAGGAACTGACCGACTATCAGAAAGTCATCGAACTCGTCGCGAGCTTGATCGAATCGACGCGGCGCGCCCACCAGTTACAGAGCCGCTTGACGCTGTACCAACAATTCATTCCGCGTCGGTTGTGGAACGAATCGACACCCGAACAACTCGATGAGATTTTGAAGCCACGCCTAACGAGCGTGACGGTGCTGTTCTGCGATTTGCGCGGTTCGTGCATCTTCGCCGCCGACGGCGAAGCGCAGCTCGAAAACACCTGGCACGATCTCTCGGCGGCGCTCGACGACATGAGCAGCATTATCACGCAAGAAGACGGTGTCGTTGCCGGTTTCCAGGGCGATGCGGTGATGGCGTTCTGGGGTTGGCCGGACGCACAACCGGACCAGATCGAACGTGCGGCGAAGGCGGCCCTCCGCATCCGCAGCCGGTTCGACAAAGGCGGTTGGTGGAATGAACTCAGTTGCGGTATCGGCATCGCGCACGGCAAAGCGATCGCGGGGCGTCTCGGGGCGTTCGATTTAGCGAAAGTCGACGTGTTCGGCCCCGTCGTGAATTTGTCATCGCGCCTCGAATCGTTGACCAAGAAGTTCGGCGTGCGAATCCTCGTCGATGAAGCCGTTGCCGAGCACTTTAACGCACGCCCGAACCCTCGGGTGCGAATCCGCCGACTTGCGAAGTTCGTGCCGGCCGGGATGAAAACGGGCCTAGTCATGAGCGAACTCATGCCATCCGCTGCGGATACGGTGCAAGGCAACATGAAGGAACCGCAGCGTAAGAGTTGGGACGAATCGGTCGGATGGTTCCTCGCGGGCGAATGGACGGCGGCGCGGAACCGGTTCGAGTCGTTCTTCTCGAATGAATTGATCGCGCAGATATTACTCGAATTCATGAACAAAAATGGTAACGTCCCTC
>JAYSKW010000828.1:0-6993 GCA_043726085.1 Limnoglobus sp. | reverse complement strand
GCGTGCCAATCGTGGACGTGGACTTTGCCTTCGACGGCTTCGTGGCCGTAGTCGTCGGTCTTGCCGTGCGTGAGGCCGCCTTTCACGCCACCGCCGGCCAGCCACATCGAAAATCCCTTGTTGTTGTGGTCGCGGCCATCGGTCCCTTGCGCGTACGGCGTACGGCCAAACTCGCCGCCCCAGATCACGAGCGTGTCCTTCAGCAGGCCACGCTGTTTCAAATCCGCGAGCAGTGCGGCAATCGGTTTGTCGATCGACTGGCAGTTATTGGCGAGGTCGTCTTTGAGGTTGCGGTGCTGGTCCCACCCGCTCTTGGTGATCTCGACGAAGCGAACGCCCGCCTCGATGAGTTTGCGCGCCATGAGGCACTGCTTGCCAAACGTGTCGGTGCCACCGCCACGCGGCCCGCCGCCCGCGTTCCCGCCGATGCCGTACTTCGCGAGCGTTTCCTTTGTTTCCTTTGTCAAATCGATGACTTTCGGCAACTCCGCCTGCATCCGGAACGCGAGTTCGTAGCTTTCGATCAAGCCTTCGACGGCGGCATTCTCACCCGTCGCATCGGCAGCGGTGCGGTTGAGCGACTGCAAAAAATCCAGTTGCGTGCGTTGCTCGGACGTCGTTTGTTTCGGATTTTTGATATTGCTCACCGCTTGCGAATCGCCGCCGAACCGACCGCCGCCGCCGCCGATTTTGGTTCCCTGGTAGATCGCGGGAAGGAAACTCGCGCCGTAGTTGGCGGGACCGCCGTTGTTTTGTGGTGGCGCGATCGTGACGAACCCCGGCAGGTTTTCGTTCTGCGAACCGAGTCCGTAAAGCACCCACGCGCCGATGCTGGGCCGCGGGAACTGCGACAGGCCGCAGTGCATTTGAAGGAATGCCTGCGGGTGGTTCGGCACATCGGTATGCACGCCGTTCAGCAGGCAAAGTTCGTCCGCGTGGTTCGCGAGTTCCGGGAAGAGTTCCGAGATCATCATGCCGCTCTGGCAGTGCTTTTTGAACGCCCACGGCGAACCGAGCAACTTCCCGCCAAAGCCACGCGTCTTGCTGTAACTCTTACCGTCGTCCGCAAGCAACTTCGGTTTGTAGTCGAAGGTATCCACATGCGACGGGCCACCGTCCATACACAGGAAAATGACATGCTTCGCCTTCGCCGGAAAGTGCGAAGCCTTCGGAGCCAGCGGCTTCGCTTCCTTCTCCGCCGCCTTCGCCGCAAGCGCAGAGAACGCGAGCATACCGAAACCGGAAGCGGTGGTTCGGAGCATCGTTCTGCGGGAGGGAATGGAATTATCGTTCGTAAACATCGCGTTCACTCGGTAAGTATGTTGGCGAAAAACAGTTTCATCGTTTCATGAGAAATTCGGCACTTCCGTACATCGCTTGGCAGTATGCGGACCAGACATCCTTCTTCGACTTTTTACCGACTTTGTATTTGCTGAGGAACGACTCCGCGTTGGTCAGTTCATTGTCGGTGGGTGCGCGGCCGAAGAACAGGCGGTAGGAGCGGTCGACGGCTTCGCGGTCGTTTTTTGCGCCAGCGAGGAGCTTGTCGGCGGTGATTTCGGATTGACGGATCACGAACGGATTGTTCATCAGGAACAGTGCCTGACCCGGCACGTTCGTGTTCGCCCGTTCGCCGACGACGACACTCGAATCGGCGGCGTCGAATAGCGAAAGGGCTTCCGGCAGATTATCGCGGATGAGCGTGAGATAGATCGAGCGATGCGTGTCGTTCGGGTCCGCACGTAGGCTCATACCGAGGCCCGGCCGCAGCGAGGGGCCTTCACCGGCCTTCGCTACCGCGCTGCCCACGGGCGGCAGCAACGTTAGCTTGCCACTGACGGCCAGAATGCTGTCGCGGGTCACTTCCGCATCGAGACGCGCCGGTGACATTCGCCAGAGAAGCACGTTGTCCGGGTCGGTTTCGTGGTTCTTCGCAACGTAGTGGGAAGCCAGCTGGTAAGTCTGCGAAAGCACGATGGCCTTCACGAGTTTCTTCGTGCTCCAGCCGTCTTTCACGAAGCGAATCGCCAGGTAATCGAGCAATTCGGGATGGCTCGGTGCGGTTCCGGTGGTGCCGAAATTATCGGGCGTGTTTACCAACCCGCGACCGAACAGGTGCAGCCAGACGCGGTTGACGTACACCCGTGCGGTGAGCGGGTTGTCAGCCGATGCCACCCACTCGGCGAGTTCGAGCCGCCCGCTGCCTTTTCGCACGCTCGGCGTTTTCACGTTCACGACCTGCAATACGCCCCGCGGTACGATCGCGCCCGGCTTTTGCACTTCGCCGCGAATGTAAATCGGGCTGTCGTTCGCACGGAACCGCTCCCGCGTGCCCATCGCCAGCACCTTCGGCGTGCCGTCTTTTTCGTACAAGTCGAGCTTGGCACGGTTGAGCGCGATCGCCGCCTGGGAGAAGACATTGCGAATCGGATCGGTCTGTTTCCGCATCGTTTCCTGGACGTCGGCGATCTGTTTTTCGATGCTTGCGCGGTCGTCTTTGCCGAGCGGTTCGAGCACATTGGGTGCGGAGCCGGCGGGCAGGGTCATTAGCGGTGAGGGGTGGTTTGCTTGCACGAATCGCACGGTGCCGTAGCAAGTTTCGGTGCTGCGGAAAATCCCGGCGAGCGCGTAATAGTCCTTCATCGAGATCGGGTCGAACTTGTGATCGTGACAGCGTGCGCAGGCCGCCGTCGTGCCGAGAAACGCGAGGCTCAATGCGTCGATTTGCTCATCGACGACGTCCATTTCGTACTGGAGCCGATTCCGTTCGTTCAGCGATTTCGTGCCAATCGCGAGGAAACCGGTGGCGATACTTTGCCTCGCTTTGGCGGCATCGTCCTTCGCGGGAAGCAGATCTCCCGCCAGTTGCTCCTTCGCGAAGCGGTCGAACGGGACATCGGAATTGAACGCGGCAATGACGTAGTCGCGGTAGCGCCAGGCGTGCGGAAAATTGAAGTTGACGGTCTTGCCTGAACTTTCCGCATAGCGTGCCACATCGAGCCAGTGTCGGCCCCAGCGTTCGCCATAGTGCGGCGATGCCAGCAGGCTATCGACGAGCGTTTCCAGCGCCTTCGGCGACTTGTCGTTCGCGTACGCCATCGCTTGTTCCGGCGTGGGCGGCAGGCCGATGAGGTCCAGGTACACACGGCGAACCAGTGTTGCGGCGTCGGCTGCTTTGACTGGCTTCAACTGCTTCGCTTCAAGTGCCGCGAGCACGTAGCGGTCGAGGTCCGCCTTTGGCCATTCCGTATCGCGAACCGCTGGCAACGGCGTGGTTTTCGGTACTTGATACGCCCAGAAGTGCCGTCCCTTTTCGATGTCGATCTCGACTTTGGCCCCCTTCGCCGGGCCGTCGCGCGGGTCGTGTGCGCCCATGTTCACCCACGTCTCGAAGTCCGCAATCACCGCGTCGGGCAACCGCTTCTTGGGCGGCATCTGGCGATCTTCGTCTTTGGTTTTGAGTGCGTCGATCAGTAAACTTTTCGCTGCCTGCCCCGGTACGATGGCCGCGCCGCCATCGCCACCCAGCCGCAAGCCGTCCCGCGTATCGAGCGTCAAGCCGCCACGAATTTTCTCGGCATCGGCGGCATGGCACTTGTAACATTGCTCGATGAGAACGGGGCGAATCTTCTTCTCGAAAAAGTGCAATTGCTCCTGCGTTGGCACGTCCGCCGCACGCAACGGTGCTGTAACAGCGACGACAATGAACGCAGCAATTCGGATTCGCATGGCACGTTTCCCAAGCACAAAAGGAGTGTCAGTATCCTAAACGCATAACGAGCGAAAGAATTACCGGATTTCATACAAATGCTTAAATTCCATCCACTTGAAAGCCCCGCGACGACCGTCGCTGGGCGCTTCCTGCATAATGAATTGATGCGACTTTCCCCAAACCAGGAACGATCATGAAACTTCGACGTCTCGGCAACAGTGACTTGATGATATCGCCTATCGGTTTTGGCGCGTGGGCGATCGGTGGCGGTGCGTGGGCGTTCGGTTGGGGGCCACAAGACGATGCGAAATCGATTGCGACGATCCACGAGGCGATCGACGTCGGCATCAACTGGATCGATACGGCTGCGGTTTACGGCCTCGGCCATTCGGAAACCGTCGTCGCCATGGCACTCGATGGGATCGCAAAACGACCGTACGTGTTCACGAAGTGCGCCCGCGTTTGGGACGACAATCGGAACATCGGTAAGAGCCTGAAGGCGGACTCGATTCGTAAGGAATGCGAGGCGAGTTTGCGACGGTTACGCATCGATGTCATCGACCTGTATCAAGTTCACTGGCCCGAACCCGACGAGGATGTCGAGGAGGGTTGGGCCGAGGTCGCGAAACTACAACGCGAGGGGAAGGTACGCTGGATCGGCGTCTCGAACTTCGACGCGAGCCAGATGGCACGCGCGGCGAAAATTGCGCCCATCACGTCGCTTCAACCGCCGTACTCGATGTTGCGACGCGAGATCGAAACGGACATTTTACCTTATTGTGAAGCGAATCGTGTCGGTACGCTCGTCTACTCGCCGATGCAGTCGGGGTTGCTGACGGGCACGTGGACCCGCGAACGAATTGCTGCGCTACCTGCCGACGATTGGCGTAAAGAAAAAAACAAGTGGTTCCAAGAACCGAACCTGACGCGCAACCTCGAACTCGTCGAGCATCTGAAACAAATCGGCGCGCCGCACGGCAAATCGGCGGGCGAAGTGGCCATCGCCTGGGTACTGCGACACCCCGCTGTCACTGCCGCGATCGTCGGTGCGAGGAAACCCGGACAATTGAAGGAGCTAATCGGTGCGGTCGACTGGCAACTCACCGATGTCGAGGCGGCGAGCATCGCCACGTGGCTGTAAGAATTGCTATTCACGAATTACGCCGCGCGGGTCATTTGAATGTAATCCCACATTTGCTCGGCGCTCCAGGCGGTGACGGCGGCCCAGTTGCGCGAATCGCCGGGGATGAATCGGCCCACGAGACGGCCACCACTGGCACCGGTGAGTAACGGAAGATTTGCGGAAATGCCATCGACGGTTAGCCCGGCCAACACGGCGGCGGCGATGGCGTTGCGACCGAGTGCGGGGATGCCGATCTCGTCGGTACGGCGCAGCGGTTCGCCGGGAAATTGCTGTTGCAGAAGCTGCAACAGGAAGCCGTTCCGCACGCCACCGCCACTGACGAACAAACTGCGTGGCCGTCCGCTGGCGGGTATCGATTGCTTACAACTGTAGCCAATCATTCTCACGATACGGTGCGTGGACGTACACAATAAATCGTTCAGCGACGCGCCGTGTTTGCGCGCCGCTTCAAACGCGATCGTTGGGCTGAATTGTCCGTGCAAATCGTTCAACAATTCGTCGAGGCACTTCCCCTGAACGGCTTTCGTTCCACCGAGATCGGTTGCGTCTTTTTCCCGCGTGCCTTGGCGAACGAGTGCATCGAGCAAGCCCGAACAGGGTGCCGCATCGAACGCGATGAGGTTCGTGATTTTCGCATCGGCGGGCAACACCAACACCGAGGCAATGCGGCCGAGATGGATGAGAATGCGATCTTCGGTACGGCTTTTCGCGAGGAGATAATCGGCGGCGGGTGTGATCGGCCAGCCGTTGCCACCGACGGCGGTATCGCGGGCCGCGAAGCGACACCAGACGGTAACGCCGGTTTGCTCGGCAACGAATTCGGCCAAGGAATCGAGCGGAATCGTCGCAGGAAGGTGCAACCCGACGAGCAACACGGAACGCAGATCGAGGCGATGCTTTTCGACGAGCTGCCGAGCTGCGGACGACATGGCATCGCCGAGTTCGCGCGACGAGACGGGTACGCCGCGCCGGAGTTTTTCGCGAACCATCGGTAAAAACGGCGTGCGTGCGTATTGCTCCACGGCGGGCGTCGCAGACAGCCCCAGCCCGCCGATGTGGACGAGGGCGGCATCGACACCTTCGCAGCCCGAGCTGATCGACAGCCCGACCAGCCAGCGTACTGTGGACATGGCGAATCCTCTACGCCACCATGAGCATCGGTTCTTCGGCGTAGCGAGTGGAGGCTTGCACGAAGCACTCGAAGATTTGACGATCCAATGCCGAAGCGGTGTCGCATTCGGGGTGCCATTGCAGGCCGACGCAGAACCAGTTCGGGTCGGTCGATTCGATTGCTTCGATGACGCCATCGTGCGCTTTCGCACAGACGCGCAGTTTGCGGCCGAGTTGGTTCACCGATTGGTGGTGCGTGCTGTTCACGCGCTGTTCGCCCGCGCCGTAAATCTCTTCGAGGAAGGTGCCTTCTTCGATGCTGACCATGTGGCGGTGAGGGCCGCCGGAGGGGTCGTAGTGCGGCATCGCCTTCGGGTTCTCGGCGGGCAAGTGTAGGAACAGCGTACCACCGTGGTAGACGTTGATGAGTTGCATGCCGACGCCGATGCCAAGAACGGGCAGTTTGCGTTCGACCATTTTCTCGAACAGGTACCGATCGCTATCGTCGCGGCGAGCGGCCATCAGTTGCACGGCACTCGTCAGTTGCTGGCCGGTTTTGCGCGGGTCGAGGTCTTGGCCGCCGGTGAAGATGACGCCGGAGACCATGTTGATGTAGGTATCGAGTTCGGCAAAGTTCTCGCGCTTCAGCGGGGGAATCAACAGCGGAATGCCGCCCGAATTCAGAATGATGTCGATATAGCCCGCGTTGAGGCGAGCATACGGCGTCTGATTCTTCGTCGCGTAAAAGTCGGTGCAGATCCCGATAAGCGGGCGAGGTGGTGGGGGCGGCAGACTGATCTTGGCCACGATGGGAACCCTCCTGGTTTCGATACCGAACAACCGGGCGTCATGCCCGAGTGCAAAATTTACAAGGTCGGGTGGGTGTAGTGCAACCCCAATCTGCAAAATTCGCAAAATCAGCACAAATTAAACCCCGTTTAGCCAGAAAACTGGAGTTTCTCCGACTCTTTTGTCATACGTTAATCGAACGATTCCTTCGGTTTGAGTCTCGATTTTGAGGAGGATC
>JAYSKW010000827.1:0-9884 GCA_043726085.1 Limnoglobus sp. | reverse complement strand
GTGATGTTCAGGATCGCGGCGGGCACGACGCGATCTTCGAGGCCCTCGATGCCGAGCAGCGGCGAGCGTTTGCGGAGCCGCGTCGGGGAGAGTCGATTGCGCATCGGGAACCTCAAAGGTGGCAAGGCAGGTAGAATGGGCACCCACATACTATCACGTGAGTCAAGTTATAGACGAGGCTCGACCGATTATCGTTTGCAATTGTCGCATTTCGACCGCGTCCACATGAAATCGCGAAGTCAAAAAATCGGAGACGATCCGACGTAAGTCAGAATTCGCGTCGTGCACGGAATGACATAGAATTGTCTCCAAATGACATAGAAGTGCGCGCAAATGACATAGAATTGTCGCACTCGGTCGATTTTTGGTCGCATCCGGTCGATTTTGTGTCGCTATTTGCGCCGGTTCTCGAAACGACCCCTTTCGACATAACCCACGACAAGAGTTCGAGATACGGAATACGGAACAGTGGATCGCGATCAAAAAGTGGCGATTTTGGGTCGCGAAAACCGAAAAAACACCCCAAAAAACGGTTTTGGGGCCTCCGCAATTGTGACTTACGTCGATTCTGCCGCAACGAAACGGCGAACTGTGCCGAAGTTTCACTTTGTGAACTACACTTCCGTCGGAATCGGCACCATCGAGAGACGGACCATGACGACTGCAACTGCTTCGGAACCGACATACCGCTCCGTCGATGTCACGCCGCCGCCACGTTCGCCTGCAAAACCAGGCTTATACGGCATCGGCTACGATGTCCTGACGCTCGGCGGCCTCAGCTTGCTGGCGCTGCCCGCGTTCTGGCTGATCGCCGCATTCACGCCGCTCGGAATGGCCGACGGGCGAATTGCCGCCCCGCTGATCGCGCTGCTCGGAATCGCTTCCTACGCCGTCAACTACCCGCACTACGCCGCCACTTACGCCCGTGCTTACCGCAGTACCAGCAGCATTCGCGAATACTGGTGGAGTTGCCTCGTCGCGCCATTACTCCTGGCAGTGCTGGCCGGAATTGCACTCGCCGCAGGTGGCGATGGCGTGCCGTTGTACTTCAAATTGTACTTGTTAATCAGCGGTTATCACTACTCCGGGCAGACGTACGGCATCGCGCTGATCTTCGCCGGGAAGGCCAAACTCGGGTTGAACCGCACCGACAAATGGTTGCTCATGGCCCCGATTTACACGTCGTGGTTGTGGATTCTGTGCTCGATGGAGAATGTCGCCGCCGCTCCGATGATGTTCGGGGAAACGATGGCGATTCACCCGCTCGGCCTGCCCGAATGGGCAGCAATGGCCTCGAAAGTCGCGTTCGGCTTGGGAATCGTGGCGTATGCCGTGTTGAACCTGCGGTTGTACCGGCGAAACGGCAAGGCATTGCCGGGCGTGTCGCACGTGGTGGTGGCGGCACAATGCGTCTGGTTCGTAATCGGTGCGAATACGCCGGAGTTCGTGAACTTCGTGCCGTTTTTCCACTGTTTGCAGTACCTGATGATTACGACGTACTTCCACATGCAGGGCAAGAAAGCGAGTGCGGCGCACGACCACGAACAGCCGAGCGACGCCACGGGGCGCGTGTTTTTCCGCTACTACGGCTTGCTGATCGTGCTCGGGTTCTCGATGTACGAACTGACGCCGATACTGATGGTCAACTCTGGCCTCACCGGCTTCGCGGAAGCGACGGCGCTGACCATCGCGTTCATCAATTTGCACCACTTTATTATGGACGGCCAAATCTGGAAGCTGCGTAAACCGGAAGTGAAGCGCACGTTGATCGCAGTGTGAGCGAAGTATCGCGGAACCCAATCGACGCGAATGGCGTAACAGGGAAACGGTAACTTGCGTGCTTGACCCGTCGAAGGGGCGTAAGTACCTAAACACCTAACGTCATTATTACTGTCTGGTTCCGTCCCAGAGGCCTTCGTGAAAGTTCCTTCGACTCCCGAGCCGACACCACCACTCGACGCATCGATCTCGATACCGACCGACCCCGCAATCGCGGGGTTGCCGACACCCGTGGCCGACCCGACATCCGCTGCGGACGCACAGGCCCGGTGGCCGATGTGGCACTCCGGCGTCGATATTTTCCTCGCGATGCTCGTATTGGCGACGGCGTTCCTCGTGGCCTCGAACACGGCGCGCAATAGCGATCAATGGACGCACTATGCGGTCGGACGGGCGATTGTGAAGGGCCAATACACGTTCGGCACCGACCCGCTTTCGTTCGTGACTTCGACGCGCACGTGGGTGAACCACAACTGGTTGCTCGATGTCGGCAGTTACTTCCTTTACACCGCCGACACGACGGGGGCGACGATCGTTGCCGTGAAGGCGGCGCTGTTCATGCTCGCGTTTGGCGTGCTGTTGCTCATCCGAAAACCGGGGCAGGCGTGGTGGCCGTGGGTGGTCGTGAGTGCGCTCGCGGTCATGGCAGCAACGCCGCACGCCGGTTTGCGTCCGTTGGTCGTCTCCGCGTTCTTTCTGGCCGTTACGCTGTATATTTTGCTCGGCCGCGAATGGAAATCGGGCAGTTGGGTCAACCCGATGGCGCTCGGCGTTCTGTTCTTTGTGTGGGCGAATTCGGATAGCTGGTTCTTCCTCGGGCCACTTTGCGTGTTGCTGGTTCTCATCGGCGAGTGGCTCCAAGCGATATTGGCGAAAGGTTCACCGGCGGGCATCCCTACGGGCTCGTTACTCAAGGCGCTCGGCATCGGCGTCGTCGCGTGTATGTTGAATCCGCATCACGTGCGTGTCTGGCAGATCCCGCAAGAGTTCGGCATCGGTATCCCCGCATCGGTGAAGACCGACAACCAATTTCGATTGATCTCGTTACCCGCGTTCGACAACTACTTCCTCTCGCGCCCAGAACTCGGCTGGAACCTCAATGTTGCTGCGTTTGCCGTGCTGCTGTTCGTCGGTGGAATGTTGCTTGCGCTCGCCTACGGTCGTCAGCGAATCTCGCACGCGGTCCTGTGGGTCGCTTTTGCGTTTCTCGCCCTGATGCACTTTCGCTCGATCTTGTTCTTCGCCATCGTGGCGGTGCCACTATTGGCTACGGCAATCACCGAACTGACGAACCGGATCACGCTCGGCACGGTGTCCAACATGAACACGCGGTTTATGTTGCTCGGTTCGACGGTAGCGCGATTGCTCGCGATTCCCGCATTGCTTGCGTTCGTCGCGGCGGCTTACCCCGGCTGGCTGCATCCGATCGTTTCCGACCGCGCATACATGAACCGCGTCACCTGGGCGGTCGAACCCGATGCGGGCCTCGTTCGCACCGTGGCGATCGTCGACGGCTGGCGCGATTCGGGCAAAC
This sequence comes from Limnoglobus sp., assembly GCA_043726085.1. GTDB lineage: Bacteria > Planctomycetota > Planctomycetia > Gemmatales > Gemmataceae > Limnoglobus. The sequence goes on along the minus strand of JAYSKW010000827.1, from coordinate 6,571 downwards.
TGCCAGAAAACTACCGCGGCTTGATCCTCAGCCCCGATTTGGCGAATCACACCGCGTGGTTTAGCACAAAGGAAAAAGTGTTCGCTAACAGCCGCTACGGCTATCACCTACCCGAACTCGAAGATTGGTTGAAGGTCCGTAAGGCGCTCGTCAACCGAACCGGCGTCGATGAGACCGACCCGGTCGCACTCCGCGAAATCTGCCGAAAGTACGATATCTCGTACATCGTAATTACCGATAGTCGGAATCCGCCGCGTGAACTCGACCTGCGACCGGTGATCGAACTGACGCAGTTCAACGCTGGTTACACGTTGTGGCACATCGATGGCCGCGCGGCGGTGATCGGCGAGACGCAAGCCATTTTTGCGAAACTCGCGTTCGATCCCGTCCGGTTGGCGTTCGATCCCGCCAACGATGCGAATCCGCTACCGGAACCCACACGTCCGACGTCTGCCTCGGTGAAATCGCCCGAGTTTCTCGATGCTTTTTTCATGCCTTCCCCAAAGATTCTCTCGGTCGATGCGCTCGATTCGACGACCTACTACTCTCTGGCGAATCTATCTCGGCAGAACCAAGTGCAACAGCACAATTACATTTGGCCGGAAACCGTCGCCGCCGCCATCTATCCGATGGTTGCCGATTTGGCAGTCAAGACGAACCAGCTCGGTCGCCTCGTGACGCCGCCGCCGCCGAGCGATGTGTCGGTGGCCTTCCAATTGTTATCGATTCGTGCCGCTCGGCGTGCGATCGCGGCGAATCCTGACAATCCCGACTCGTACCTCGCGTTGGCCCGTGCAGCGGGGCCGGGCTTCGTCGTGTTACCGGGAGTTCCGGAACAAGAACGCGTCGAACAAAACGTGGCTGGCTTGCGCCGATTCCTAGACCGCCTGCCGCCGCTCGACAAACTTCCGCCGAATAGCGCCCTCATGGCGTATGAGATCGCGGGGGAACTTTCCGGACGTTACCAAGCGTCCGGCTTCATCGACCTCGAACAGCGTACGCTCACTGAAGCCCGCGAGCTCCTCCGCCGTGGGGCCGATGTCATCGCCGATCCGGAAGTGAAAAAGAAGCGAATCGAACAACTCGATAAGGCACTCACGACCGCAACGAATCGCTTGGCCGCCGTCAACGATCCGTTCGATCAGTACGTCTCGAATGCGAAGCCCGATGTGGCGCAGCTCATCAATGCGGCCGTGCAGCGTCGACTGTTTGCGCGAGCGATGGACGAATTTCAAAAGGCGGTCGAAGAGAAGCGCGATCTCGGCCCGAACGCACTGGCAAGCTTCGAGACCATCCTGATGATTGCGAACATTCAACTCGTCAGCGGGCGCATCGAAGATGCGACCAACGGACTGGAAGCGATCGAAAGCGAGATTAAAACGTTTACGGAATCGGCAAACCCCGACCCGCGTATGGTCGCGCAATTGACGAACCGACAACGGCAACTTCAGGTCGCGATGTGGCGCGTCACCGGCAATTACGCGAAGCTCGGTGAGGCGTACGAGTCCGACATGCTACGACAAAGCAAGATGCCCGACGAGTCGAAGCGGTTGATCCGAGCGGCACTCGTCGGCGAGATGCTGCCCTCGATGCTGGCAACGGGTATTAGTGTGCCCCATGCGAGTGTTGGCGGCATCCTCGGAGGCTCATTTGGGAAGGAAATCACCAACAACATCGTCGGCGGTTGGGATCAACAGGCGAACTTCTATCTCAGTCGCGGGTTGTTGTCGCTACAGGAAGGCAAAGTCGGCGATGCCGAGCGACGGTTCCGTCAAGCCTTGGAACCCGAGGGAATCGCGCTGCCCCTCGACGCACCCCTGCGAACGATCGCCGAACAGTATCTGCGCATGATTGCGCACGCCAAAGCGAAATGACCGCGCAAGAGTTGGCCGCGATTGCAGCCATTAACGCCGTTTCTATCTCTGGATCATAACCTACTACCGTCGGCGTTCGTACTGGTTGCCGGGTAGCCGCCGGATGACTTTCTTCAGTTCCAGTTGCATCAGATTCCGGTTGAGGTCGCCGATTGGTAGGCCGATGGTGCGTGCGAGTTCGTCGGCGTGTTTCGCGCCGGTGAGCGCGTCCCAGATTTGCTGTTGCACGCCATCGAGCGGTGCGGCCGGTTTCGCTTCTTCAAACAACGTGGACGATGGTGCGGCTTTGCGGGCGCTCGGCTTCTTTGCGATCGGGTCGGGCGGCGCGATCCCGCGAATGTCATCCAGAATATCGTCGGCATCGCGAACGAGTTTCGCCCCTTTGCGTATCAATTCCAGGCAACCGGCGCTCGATGGGCTATCGACTTGCCCCGGCACCGCGAAGACTTCCCGCCCTTGCTCCGCCGCGTGATCGACGGTAATCAGCGCCCCGCTCTTCGCGTTCGCTTCGATCACGACCACGCCCCGGCACAGTCCGCTAATGATGCGATTCCGTGCGGGAAACATCCCCGGTTGCGGTTGCACCGTCATCGGCGTTTCCGTGATGAGGCAACCCTGTTTGGCGACGGAATCGGCGAGTTCGGTATGTTCGGGCGGGTAGATTCTCGACAGCCCGCCTGCCAGTACCGCCAGCGTGCGACCGCCGGCATCGAGCGCCCCTTTGTGTGCGGCCCCGTCGATGCCACGCGCCAACCCGGAGATCACCGTCCAGCCCGCCCGCGCCAACGAGGCCGCAATGCGCTCGGCGGTTTTCAGCCCGTAGCTGGTGCAAGCCCGCGAGCCGACGATGGCAATCGAATTGGAATCGGCAGGCGTAATTTCGCCGCGAAAGTAGAGCAACGGCGGCGCGTCGGCGATCTCCGTCAACCGCAACGGGTAATCCTCTCGGCCGAGGATGACGGCACGAACATTGTGCGCGATCAGCAAGCGTTCTTCGGCATCGACATCGACGGTACGGAACGACTGCGCGAACGACTGTGCGAGTTTGTCGCCGATGAGCGGAATGCGCAGCAATTCGTTGACAGTGGCGCGCCGTGCGGCGGCGGCCGTACCGAAATGCAACATCAGGGCGGCAGTCAATTTCGGCCCGAGGCCCGGAACGAGTGCCAAAGCGAGGTGGTCGCGAAGATCAGCAGCATCCGGCATGAAACACCGCGATGCGGACGGGAAAATAAGGGCATCCGTGCCAGTTGTCCCTTCCTTAGGTGGGAGAATCTTAGTGCCAGACGGCGAGTTGGCAACAGTCAAAATGCATACCTCGCGACAAACCCGCGAGGCATAAGGAGATAGATCGCAAGATTTCTTTTTGAAGGAGCGTCCGCACACGGGTCCGATTGCACGGATTGCGCCCGGAAATCTACTTCTTCTCTTCTTTCTTTTCCTCGGTCTTGAGGATTTTGCCTTCTGGCGACACTTCGACTTCGAGTGTCTTCTTGTCGGCGGTGACGATGAGCACTTCGTAGTACGCGATCGCTTCTTTGCCGTCAGTCACTTTCGTCATCTCTTCGTAAACCTTGTACGTCGCCTTCGGATACTTTTCCTCGAGGGCGTCGGCCACAACCTTCGGCAGGTCTTTCGCGGCAATCACTTTCTCGATCAGCGTAATCTTGCCGTCTGGCGTCAGCATCACGTCGTACTTCGTATCGCCGTCCTTCAGCGTCACTTCGTACTCGACCTTGTCGCCGTCGGTTTCCTTCGCCGCTTCGACCAGTTCCGCCTTCGGGAACCGCTTCTTGACGGTTTCCAGCACCGCTTTGGGCAGCTTGTCGAGGGCGATCGGTTCTTCCGCGGCTCGGACGCCACTGGCACAGAAGGCCATCACTCCGAGGCATATTGTCAGCATTGCACGCATCGAAAACTCCTGGTAACACCCGTGACATCGTCGCGGGAATGTCCCGCAACGCTCGATCACGTGGAGCAGTCTAACCGAACGGGCGGAAGTTCGCATGAAGACTCGATAAATTCGGCTTTATCTGGGTTCGTACGCCACTCGCGGGTGAATCGCGTTGAATCCCTGGCCTTGCTCCGCGATAATGTCCCGACCCCGACGATGACCGAGGAGCGTGCGGTGACCAAGCCGATCAATCCGAATTTGAAGATCTTCAGCGGGCGGGCCAATCGCCCCCTGGCCGAGCGGATCGCTCGCAAACTCGGGACCGATCTCGGCCGATTGTTCGTCGACGACTTCCCCGATGGCGAGACGAACGTCCGCATCGACGAAGACGTGCGCGGTCGCGATGTCTTCATCGTGCAGCCGACGTGTGCGCCCGTGAACCACAATTTGCTCGAATTGCTCGTGATCCTCGATGCGTTCAAACGCGCCAGTCCGTTCCGCATTACCGCCGTGCTGCCGTACTACGCCTACGCCCGCCAAGACCGCAAAGACACGAGCCGCGTGCCAATTACGGCGAAGCTCGTTGCGGACATGGTCACCGCCGCCGGGGCGCACCGCGTGCTCTGCCTGGACCTGCATACCGCTCAAATTCAAGGCTTTTTCAACATCCCCGTCGATCACCTCTACGCCTGGCGCGAGATCGTTGGCTTCGTTCGCAACCTGAAAGTCCCACAGGAAGACCTCGTCATTTTGTCGTCGGATGAAGGCGCGATCAAGAAGGCGCTGATGTACCAAAAGAAACTCGGCGGGCAGATTGCCGTCGTCGACAAACGCCGGTCGAGCGCCACCAAAACCGAACAAGCACACATCGTCGGCGCGTCGGTCGATGGCAAGACGGTTTGCATTTTCGACGACATGATTTCCACGGGTGGCACGATCGTCGGGGCGGCGCGTGCGGCGAAGCTGAACGGCGCGACGAAGATTTACGTCCTCGCCACGCACGGCGTCCTGTGCGATCGCGCCGTCGATAAACTTCGCGAAGCCCCCGTCGAAAAGATCGTCGTCACCGATTCGATCCCGATCCCCGACGAGAAGCGCGCCCGGCTGCCGAACCTCGAAGTGATTTCCGTCGACGAACTGCTTTCGGATGCGATTCGGCGAATCCACGGCAACGAATCGCTCAGCGTACTCTTCAGCGACGACGCCACCCCGCCGCCCCCGGCTCGACCCGTTTAGCGGGAATGAAGCATGGTTTCGTAGTTCATGCCGAATTTTTAACCGCAGAGCGACTGTGTTCTTTGTGCCGAACGAAACGCAACTGACGCGCGGCGCGGGTGGGCGCATCCTCACGAACGCCAACGTGTGGTCGGCGGACGGCAATTGGATCGCGTACGACACTCGCTCGGATGCCGCCGGTGAATCGTTCGATGGCACGCGGATCGAAGCCGTTCACACGACGACGCGCGAAATCCGCGTGTTGTACGAATCGAAAAATGGAGCGAATTGCGGCGTGGCGACTTGGCACCCGATCGAGCCGAAAGTCGCGTTCATTCTCGGGCCGGAACACCCCACTGCCGAGTGGAAGTACGGCCCATCGCGACGCAGGGGTGTCATCGTCGATAGCCGTAAACCCGACGTCGCCATCGCACTCGATGCCCGCGACCTCGTGCCGCCGTTCACGCCCGGCGCGCTACGCGGCGGTTCGCACGTACACGTGTTCAGCCCCGATGGCGAATGGCTCAGTTTCACTTACGAAGATCAATACCTGCAAACCGGCCTTCGCGACGTGGGAATCAGCGTGCCCGCCGGCTTGGTCAAAGTGTCGGGGAAGCACCCGCGCAACCGCGATGGCACGTACTTTTCCGTGCTCGTCACGCACACGACAGCGAACCCTGCGGCTGGCTCCGATGAGATTCAAAAGGCTTTCGAGGAAGCCGCAATTGGCGCAAACGGCTATCTGCTTCGCGATGGCACGCGGCAAAAGCGGGCACTCGCGTTCCAGGGCCACGTGCGCACGGCTGCGGGAAATATCATCAGCGAAGTTTACGTCGTCGACATCCCGGACGATGTTCGCACGGTCGGCGACAGTCCGCTACAGGGAACCGAAACGCGACGGCCATTTCCGCCGAAAGGCACGACGCAACGCCGACTAACGCACACCGCGAACCGCAAGTTTCCCGGCATCCGTGGCCCGCGCCACTGGCTGCGCTCCTCGCCAGACGGCTCGCGAATCGCCTTCCTGATGCACGATGACATGGGTATGGCACAACTGGCGACGATCTCGCCGAACGGCGGCGAAATGACATTCGTAACGCAGTGTAAAACCGGGGTCGCGTCGGCGTTCACGTGGGATGCGTCTGGCGAGCGAATCGCATTCGTCACCGATGGCTGCGTGTGCATGGTCGATGTCGTGACGGGGAAAGTCACGACGCTCACCGAGCCAGCAAACCCCGATGAAGCGCCCCGCCCCGAAGCGTGCGCGTTCTCGCCGAGCGGCAAGCAAATCGCCTTCGTACGCAGGCGAGAATTGGCAAATCAGATTTGCATCGTCGACACTTAATTCGGTATGAGCGGACAGGATTTACAAGATAATAATATGGCCGATTTCATGTGCGACAGTGTTCGATTTGAACTTGCTAGCTGAAAGGATTACACTATCTGCGTACTTCGCGTCAGGAACCTGTGCCGCCCGGAATGCTTCACCTAAACCCCGTTTAGCCAGAAAACTGGAGTTTCTCCGACTCTTTTGTCATACGTTAATCGAACGATTCCTTCGGTTTGAGTCTCGATTTTGAGGAGGATC
>JAYSKW010000826.1:0-4929 GCA_043726085.1 Limnoglobus sp. | reverse complement strand
GTCGTCGCGATTTGCCCTTCCGATGCCGCACGTTCGCGAATCGTTTTTAACAGGTTTGCGAACGAAGATCGCTCGCGTTGAAACCACGATACGGGCATGTTGGCGTTCTCTTCACTTTCGTCGAACGATCCGGTTGGTTGGCTCACGATTGAAACTCGCATTCGCTACGAACTTGTGAAAAGACGACGCTCAGTTGGTCGATGGCCCGCAACACGTCGCTGACTTGGCGGTCGAGCGGCTGCCACGTTTGTTCGTCGAACTCTTGGCGGGCGATGTCCGTCCAGAGGTCGCACACGATGCTCCACTGTGCGTGTGCGGTCTTCTGGGCATCGTACAACTGGCTGCGGTTGGCTCCGAATTTCATGATGCACTTTCTCCCGTCGTACTCGGCAAACTCGAAGCCGACGGTGCGGGGGCGAAGTCGGGTCGAAGGCCCGCGTAGGCTTCGAGTGCCGCAATCCGCCGATCGAGGTGCGCGACCGCTTGAGCGAGTTCGCCGTCCAGTGTCAGGCCGAGTCGCCGCGCGCGACCGTTGTAAGTTTCGTCGATCATCTTCGGCAGTCGGCCCGCCCACGATTTGCACTTCGCGACCATTTCGTGTGCATGTTCTAGTTTCGCCTGCGCACGACGCAGATTTCGTTCCTGGATCGTCGTATCGGGTTCTCGCCCGGAATAATCGGCGAATTTGCGCCCCGACAGTTCCGCTTTCGCTTGCACGACTTGCTCTTCGCACGTTCGCACGGCTCGGCTCCAAAGCTGGCCTTGTTCGGCCACCCAATCGCAACCGCGGCGGATTTCCATCTGCACGCCAGATAGTGCCTCGGCCGACGTGGCGCGGTACTTCGCCACCTGGGCCAGCCAGTCGCGCAGCGCATCGATCGAACGCACGTCGGCAGTCATCGCGTCGCCTCCGGTTAGCGCTGCTGAAGGTACTCTTCGATTCGCTCCGCTTTCCGCATCAGAAACGGTATGTGCATATTCGCGGACTCGACGAACCGCTCCAGCACGGCAATCGTCGACTCGAACTCGGCACGAAATTTATCGTGTTCCTGGTCGCGCCACGTATCCCCGAGCGAAACGAGTTGGCCGTGAATCCCGGCGAGGTTCGTTTGCAGTTCGGCGTTAAATCGCTTGAGATTGACGGCAAACCGTCGCAGTTCCGCCGGATCGACAACAGCCTGGGCCATAACCGGCCCCCTTTCCGCACGAGACGTGGTGGGAACGACACTCACAGTATAAACCCGCAATCGGTCGTTCGTTAGACGGAAAAAGCGATCCGCAACAACGAAGGGCCTAAAAACACCTACAGTCCGCTCGCGGTATCGATCACGCCTCGACGCGGATCAGCCGGCCAAAGATTCCTCCCGCCGAGACCCAGCCGTTGATGCCACCGCGGTTATTCCCGATCTGGAAGCGCGGCCCTTGGATGGCTTTGACAAGGTGAAGGTATTCCTTTCCGTTGACCTTGCAAAGCACGATGTCGCCCTTTTCAAGCGTAGCCGGTTCGACCGGCACCACCGTACAGAGTTGCCCCGACTCGATCTTGCCAGACATCGAGTTGCCTCGCGGCCGGAACGAAACCGTCGCCCCGCCCCGCAATTGTTCGATGTATCCAGAAGCCCAACCCATGATTGCGATCCTCGGCCGAATGATAAAGCTCAGCAGCGGTGAGCTAACGTCGCCAGAAACGAATCATACCCCATCGTCTGGTAAAGCGCCCAAGTCGGTGTGACTCTCATCAGTACCGGTGTGCCAACACGTTGTCCAATCCGCCGTGAGCGGCGGGCCGGGGATTAACCGACCGCGTGACCGATGCAACATACCCGACCCGTAACGTTCGGACAGCAACAACTCCCACCCTCGGCGACGAACGAGTAGGAGTGCATGAGGTAGTAGGTGTCCGATTCGTCGGTGTCGTACCGGGTCTGCCACTCGAAATTCAGCGGCACCTCTTGTATCTCGTCGGCCTCGACCAACCACGCTACAGAGAAGTAGTGCCCGATGTTTTCTGGATCGATGGTGCCGTCGGCCATTTGCGTTAAGTGTAGCCGCGACGGAATCGAGTCGGGCGCAGGTACGCCGAACGTCGAGCGAAGATATGCGTCGAGGTCGCGGCACCGGGTACGCCAACGTTCGGCAAGCAGTTCGACTACTGCCGCGATGGACACTTCTGCGACTGCCATCTGCGAAGCCTCGCTGCCGAACAGTTAATAATCCCAATTCGCAGTTGTGATCGTACATCCTCGCGAAACGCGATGCCAATAATTTTCAGGGCGAGATGCGCATTTGGGCGATGACTTTGGGAAAGCCTATAAGCTCCCGCTATCGGTTGCGCCGCCTACCTAGGAGACGCGACCGAACTCGAACCCGCACACTCGGCAAGACACCCGCCAGTCAGGGGCTGGATAGTGGCATTGTGGGCAACTCCGGGACGAACTCCGCGCGTTCTTGATGGCGTCATCGATCCCGCGTTCTCGGAGTATCAGCCGGAGTGCCTCCGCTTGTTGCGGGGTCTCCGAAGGTAACCCGACTGGCTGGCCTACGTACACCGCCCGCATTTCCGACGAGTCGGGCATTTCCCGTGCAATGCAGTGACCTGCTCCTGCATGTGCGATTGTTTCAGCATCGGTGGTGCAGAAGTAAACCCGCTGGTCGCACTGGCCGCAGTGTCGGACGCTCGACTCGTCGGTCGGCGTCAGCTCCTCCCACAGTTGCGGGCATACAAGCCGGAACATGGGCAGGCAGTTTTGAATCGGCCGTGTGGTCCGCATCGCGTCTCGCCTCCACCGCAAAAGCAAACGTGCGACCCCCGCCGTCTGCAGTATTCCTTGGTTCGTTGCTATGGCAGCCGCCCGAACAGCGACCGAAACTCGGCGAAAAAGTCGGTCGTATGCGAGTCCACCGCCATGTATGACTCCAGCGCTGCGGCGTGTTGAAACCCGATGTACTCGCAGAACGCCTCGTATCGGGTGCGGCACGCCGCCTCGTCGTGCCAGCCGAAGAACTCGAAGTATCTTCGGGCCAAATCGGCGAGAAGCCCCTGTTCGGACCACGCCACCACGGTGTGTTCGGGGTCGTCGTGGTACAGGTTGACGAACTCATGCTGGCCCGCCCGAGTCCAGCGAGCACAAACGTCGGCGTTGTCGTCCCAAAGACCGATCACATCGGTGGCGTCCGTCGGCACGTTGTAGTCCCATATTTCTTCCACCGGTTGCACGAAGATCTTAAACTCCCGGATCGGATGATGCTTGACCGTGGCGAACCGAGCGACGGACGGGGACACGCCATGCTTGACCAGGGTGTCGTATTCGAGCGGAACCAACTGCATGTCGGTCTTCCTCTGCCCCCAATGTTATTGGTCTGCGTCATTTGATCGGCTCCGACGCAACACCACCAAGCGCCGTCGCCAAGTCACCCGCGAGCCGCCTCAATACGTCGTAATCAACCGGGCCATTGCACCCGGCGGAAAGCGCTACTGCGGGTGGCGTCCCAGTAACCGATATGTGAACTGGCCGGCCGTCTACCCACACGTCCCATACCCGGCCCTTTCGCGTCCTCTCGATGCGACACGCAGCGGCCACCAGCACGACATCGATCATGTCGAACGCTGCCTCGTCGGCGACCTCCAGTAGCACCTCGCACGTCGGCCCCATCGACCACCTCTGCGACCGAGCTGTTGTTTATGCGTGTCTTTGTCTGCCGTCAGTTCATCCGCATCACTAGCGTATCGAACAATTCGCCGTCCCGCATGATGGCGTAGCCTCGCTCCCCATACCGCGGTCCCACTCCTCCGGGTCACTGTCGTAGTAATAAAACACGTCAGTCGGCTGCACGTGTCGTCGGAACTCGGCGAGGCGGTGGCTACCTATCGGCAGGTAAGATGGGTCGACTTCCCGGAGCGTCATGTGGGCTCAAAAATCAGCCAACTTCATCTCGCCCCATTGGTTCTGCCAACTTACGTCCACCACCGCACCAGGCCTTTCTGCTGCCAACTGTTGTTTGCGACTAAACGAGATGGAACGTCAGCTTCTCAGGAAACGCGAAACTACGAGGATACCCAGCCAAGCGCACAACATTCTGGACAGAACACCTTGCCCTCTGCAAACAGCGGGTGAGCCAGATGCTGGCAATCCCGTGCGTTAGGTGGCCGCTCAGGCAGCAGCGTCCGCAGCTCCGGATACCGCTTGGCTGCAGCCACCAAAGACGTCCGCCAGACGTAGCGGCCCTCTACTGGCTTGGTGCCAGAGTAATCGCCTTCGGAGGACCAACTCACAATCTCCCCCGTCTGGGCATAGGCCGATCGTCTCGAACCACCCCGGATATATTGGCAGGGCATTCGCGATAGTTGCGTACTCCGCAAGCCAGCGGAGTTGCGGAGGGGACTCAACGGAAAATGCGACGATGCGCTCCACCAACCACGCTGACATTTCCGGCGATACGGCCAGTCTCACGTCAGTCTTCCTTCGTGGCCTAACATTGAATTGTCGCAATTCACAGTCGTGATATTGTACATTTTCTCCAAACGCGATGCCAACAATTTTCGGGGGCGAGATGCGTGCAACTGTACGGGACGGCGGCGTACTTGAGTGGAATCAATTTGCCTGAAGTCGGGATTGAGGCACTCGATCCCACGTCGGCCGAAGCGGAAACTCCGCCCGGAAGTTCGACGGGATTGTTCCGCGTAAGCCGGAGTGGCGACGCGATACTTCCCTTGACGGCGTATTTGCGGATCGTTGGCACCGTTAGGGCCTGTTATGAAATAACTGTTACAACTTCGCTCGCGGCCGTATGCGGTAGTTCCACTCGCCGTGGAAGGCGTCCGGCAAGCAGCGTACCCCGGCCAACTCGTCGTCGCTCACTTTCACCCCGGTCGGATACTTGCCGCGGTCCAGGTCGGCTTTGACGACTAATCCGCCATCCGTCTTCGTC
>JAYSKW010000825.1:0-3623 GCA_043726085.1 Limnoglobus sp. | reverse complement strand
GCCATCGGGGACGACGAGGTAGCTCGTGTAGGGCGTGGCGATGCCGTACTTTTTCGCGAGTGCCACGACTTCGTCGACGAGTTCTTTCTGTTCGCCGTTGGCGCGGATTTGATCCAGAATGTAACCGACTTTCCGCCGTGCCCAGAGGTGTTCGACGAACGATTTATCGTCGGTCGTGCGCGATGGGAAATCGACTTCTTCGACGATCTCGCGCGTCTCGCTGCCGACCTGCCCCGTCAGCTTGATCGTGGCAGGGCCGCGACCGCTGAAGCGACCGATCAGCACGAGTTGATTGCCGTGAAACAGGTCGGGAATTTGCACGGGATAGATGCCGTGCAGTCGGACGTTACTGCACGACAAGCGGACGTTGGTCATGACGGGATGGCTGATTTTCGAGTATAAACTACTCATTTTCGCTTCGATGTCTTCCGACGGGCGCACGTAAGTGCTGACGGCTCGAGTCGATTCTGCGAGTTGATCGAGCATCGACGAATTGACGTCGTCGCCGACGCCGAACGTGAAGATCCGCGTGCTGGTGCTGTTCTTCGCAGCGACACTTTTGATGATGCGATCTGGATTCGTTTCATCGACCGTCGGCACGCCATCGGTGAAGAACACGACGTTGAACGAACGCCCCTCGTCTTTCGGGCGGAACCCGAGTGCCGCATTGAGCGCGGGCAAGATCGCGGTGCCACCACTTTGGCGGAGATCGTCGACCCACTTGTGCGCTTTTTCGAGTTGGTCGGGCGTCGCACGGGACAGTTCATCGCGATAATTATCGACCACCGTGGCGAAGCTCACCATCGCGAAACGATCCTTCTCGGTGAGATTGTTCAAGCAGAATTTGAGTGCCTTCTTCGCCTGGGCCATTTTGAGATCCGACATGCTTCCGGACTTATCGAGAACGAGCACGACATCGCGTGGGACTCGCTGCGCTTTCACCGATTCGGTTTGCGGCGAGATCAGCATCATGAAGTAGCCATCGTCCGACGAAACGGGCCGATAGAAGATCGGCGTGATGCCGATTTCCTGCTTGCTGCTGCCGTAGAAAAGCTGGAAGTCTTTATCGAGAGTCGCCTGATTCTTATCGAACTCGACGACGACTTCGCGGTCGCTTCTGCGATGGAGTACGATCGCGTGCGTGGGGCTGTAAACGCTTTGAATCGAGTGTGCGGACGTGATATTCACCGTCACCGAAAACGCTTCGAGCGTCCGCGTCGCCTGGATGTCGGTCCGCATCGGGTAGATGTACTCGACCGCGCTGCCATCTTTCTGCGCGATCGACGTGAACTGCAATTTCACCTTCTGATCGCCCCTTGCAGGAATCGGGAACACGCGCATTTTCAGCAGGTCCGTACCCATGTATTCGAGGATGCCAGGGTCCAGTGTGCGGCGAACGATCTCGGTGTAGATCGCGTTCGCTTTCTTCGCGTCGAGGAGTTCGCCGGTCGTTTCTTTGCCATCGATCCACATCGAGAATTTGTTGACGCTCGCGCCCTTCGGCACCGGGAATAGGAACGTGGCTTCGAGCGGGCGATCCGTATGGTTGCGGAAAATTTGTTCGACGGTCGTCGTCGCCACTTGCTCGTCGATCGTGGCCGCAACCTTGTGGCTCACCATCGCGAGCGGCGGCAGTTTTTTGTCTTCGGGGATCAGAAAGCCACTGGCTTGCGCGGGACTAGCGCACGCGAGCAGAACGATCAGGAGTGAGAGTCGTTTACGCATGAGAGACCTCATCGGGTGAGAGGAAGTGGCTGCCTGCCCCCGATTCTACTCGGAAGCACGATGAGTAGACGATGGGAAACGCCGATTCGTTGGCGGACGTTACGCGGGAGTTACACGAATGAAAACAGCCCGGCGAAGATTCGCCGGGCTGTTTGAGTTTGTGACAAACGGATGTCAGTCGCCGTTGGTGGGGCGGATCACGATCATGACGCTGACGGTGCCCGCTTGGCGGTCTTTGCGTAGCTCGTGGTATTGTTTCACGTCTTTGGAAAGCGACGGTTGCGCCCGCACGATCGGCGGCAGGTATGTCAGCAAGATCGCCGATTTCTCTGGCTTCGTTGCTTTCTGCAAACTGCTCGCCACTTGATCGAGCGTACCCGTTGACAGCGACTGATTCGGTATCGTCGCTTCCGGTTTTTTCGTGGCGGTCAGGTCGATGCCGAGAAGCTCGCGGAGGTCTTTGCGTTCTTGTTGCTGCCCCGTAACCACATGCAGCCGCGTCGCCAGTTGTGGCGTGGTCGTCGCTGCGGACGATAGCCAGTTCGAGACTTCCGATGCGGTCAGCATGTCGGTGTAGATGATCCACGTCGAAGGCATCTTGCGTTTCATCCGCTCGCCGGCGATCGTTTCGGTGATCGTCGAAATGCTCTGCGATTTCCCGGAAAGTATCAGTAACTCCGCGGCTTTCGCGGTGTCTTTCGCAAATAGATCGATTCGCGTATTCGCTGCAAGTGCCAGTTGGTTGCGTAGCGATTCCTTGGCATCGTCGCGTTGAATATCACTGAAGGGAAGCAACATCGGCAGTTGCACGCGGAGCGAATCGATCGGCTTAAACGTATCGACGAGCGGCGAACCGAGCAGCGTCCCCGCGTTCGCCGGTGCGACTTTCGCAACGGGTGCTGTCGCAGGCTTTTCCACGATGGCCACGCTCGGGGCGACATCGATTGGCTCGAACTCGACAGGGTCCATATCGATGCCACGATCCGCAACGACGATCGAAGTCTCGACGGGTGGCGTCGCGCTCTTGTCGCCCGATGGTAGTGCCAGAAATTGTTGCGCGAACGCGGCTTCACTGTTGCGATTTTGCGCGATGTAGAACGACGCACTGCCGATGAGCAAGAAGAAACTCGCGGCAGTGGCCAGCGACAACCACACCGTGCGACGATGCGAAGCCACCTTGGGCTTTGCAGGTGTCGTGTGCGTGTGGGCGGGCTGTTGGCGGACGCGAACCATCACCGATTCCGCCAGCGATTTCGGTGCGCGGCAGACTGCGAATTGCCGCAAGCGGTCGCGCTGCTCACAGAGTACGACGTAAAGTTCGTTCGCAATCGGTGACTTCGCAATCAGCGCCTGAAACGCGGGGCGTTCCGCAGCAGTCAGTTCGCCATCGACGGCGAGACAAACGAGTTCGTGTTCCGAATCGGGTAACGTCTTCATTGGGGTGGTCCCCTTCTCCTCAAGAAATCGAATCGGTACCGTTTGCCGACAATAATATTTTCAGTTCCAGCCGTGCCCGGTGCAGTCGGCTGCGAACGGTGCCAATCGGTACTTTCAGGAACTCGGCAATCTCTTCGTACTTCATTCCATCGATGTCTTTGAGCACCAGCACATTGCGATGTTCGGCCGACAGTCGTTGGATCGCATCGTGTAGCTGAACATCGTCTTCACTTCGTTCCATTCGCTCGTCGGGTCGAACGCCAACCGAGTGATCCGATGGCTCGGGGATCGTCTGCCCGTTGCGGCACTGATCGAGGCTGACAACCGGACGCTTCTTGCGTTTTTGGCTGATCGCGGCATTAAATGCGATCCGGTAAAGCCACGTGTAAAACTCTGAATCGCCCTTGAACGAGTGCAGTGAAAGATACGCATTCAGGAAGGCATCTTGTGCCGCATCGTAG
>JAYSKW010000824.1:0-1476 GCA_043726085.1 Limnoglobus sp. | reverse complement strand
GCGCCGATCGACAAACGCAAGCGCCGTCGCAAGTTCCCGTATCGCAAAGTCCACGAAATCGAACGGAGCATCGCCGAGTGCGAAGTGCAGATCGCCGACCGCGACGCCACGCTACAAGGCGTCGAAATTTACCGCGACCCCGCGAAGCTCAAACAGACGATGTCCGAACTCGAAAGCGCAAAGTCAAATCTGGCGAAACTCTACGAGCACTGGGAAGAAGCGGTGGAGTTGAATTGAGCATCGAGAACGGCACGGTTCCAATCGAGACGATTTACGCGGCAGATCCACCTTATCAGTACGACCTCGATAATCGGCTGACGCAGCAGACCGAAAACGGCGTCAGCAAGAGTTTCGCGTACGACAAATTGGGCCAGGTGACGAGCGCGAACGGGAAGTCGTTGAGCTACGATGCGACGGGGAATCGCACGACTTCGGGGTACGTGACAGCGGGCGGGAATCGCGTGACGAGCGATGGCACGTGGACGTACGGCTACGATCTCGACGGCAATCAGGTCGGCAAATCGAAGAGCGGCGAATCGTGGAGCTATGCGTACGATCATCGCGGGCAGATGACGCAAGCGACGAGTGACATCGGGGTGTCGGTGACGTACAAGTTCGATGCCTTCGGTAACCGCATCGAGCGCGACGCGACGCGACGGTTGGCGGCGTGTCATCGGTGGAGAAGTTCGTCGTCGATGGCTGGTACACGACGAAGCCACGAGCCGTCGGCACCGAGAACTTCGACACGATTCTCGATCTCGATGGTGCAGGCAACGTCACGAATCGGCGTCTGTTCGGTAGCGGCTTCGACGATGGGATCGGTCGTCAGGACGCATCGGGGAGCGTGAAGTGGTACGCCACGGATCGTCTGGGATCGGTGCGACAGGTCTTTGACAACGCGGGCAACGTGAGCGGCACGACCGACTACGACGCCTTCGGCGGCTTCCTCGGTGGCGTATCGCATTGAGAACAGGTCTCAGAATCGAAACGGCTGTTTGCCAAAATCGCGGTGACCAATCGATCGCCATCTCGGACGGCAATTCGGCAAAAATCTGCCGAAAATGAGATCAGGGCGCGGGAAAGGGCAGTATCTGCATTCGCATACCCTTGGCGGTTACGAGCGGAAAGTTCGCGAGGGCGATTATTGTGTTGTGGCGGTACTTCCGTTAAATGCGATGACGGATTCTGCATCGTTGGGCATCAAGCCGATTCTTGAGGGTTTGCACAAAGGGATCACGACGGACGACTGGAGTTGTAGCCACGACCCCGAAGGAAATGAATCTCAATGTTGCCACCGCGTTGTTACTGTTTCCAAAATATTTTGTTACTGTACTGTACTGTTTCCAAAATCTTTAGAGGCGGCGCGACTCCGAAAGGTGCGGCACCGGTCAACATTCCTTGGCCCGCGTTGGTTGAACCTCCCGCGTTCGTCCCACGTGCGGCATTAGCTAAGGAACTGTCCGAAATTAACTTCCC
>JAYSKW010000823.1:0-2090 GCA_043726085.1 Limnoglobus sp. | reverse complement strand
GCGTGAGTGCCAATGCGGTGTCAGTCATCGTGCGGACGGCATGTTGCAGTGCGACGGCCATGCCGACGGCGAGCGGCACCGGCTCGGTGCCGGGGCGGTGGCCGCGCTGCTGATGCCCGCCGAACGCACGCGGTTGCAGCTTCGTACCCTTTTTCAGAATCAGTGCGCCGATGCCTTTCGGCCCGCGAAACTTGTGTGCCGAGAGCGACATGGCAGTGACACCGAGCGTGCGAAATGAAACGGGGATTTTCCCCACCGCCTGTGCCGCATCGCAGTGTACGGGCACGCCGCAATTCGCGAACGCCGCCACTGGTTGAATCGCCCCCGTCTCGTGGTTCGCCAGATGCAAACAGACGAGACGTGCCGAGCGCGGAACCGGAAACGTGTCCACAATCCCACGGGCATCCACAGGCAACCACGTGACGGAATATCCTTTGTTTGCAAGCTGTTTCAGCGGTTCGACGACGCAGAGATGCTCCATGACGGTCGAGTACAACGTGCCCGGCAGTTCGCCGCACAGCCCGAATATCGCGAGGTTGTTCGCCTCGGTCGCCCCGCTGGTGAAGATCACTTCTTCGGGTAACGCGCCCAGGCAATTCGCCACCGTCTCGCGGGCATTTTCGAGCGACTGCCGCGCACGCCGCCCCGCCGCGTGCGATGACGACGGATTGCCGAACGCCTCCGTCATCAACGGTCGCATCGCCTCCATCGCCTCGGGCAAAAGCGGCGTCGTCGCGTTGTGGTCCAAGTAGATCATGTGCGAATTCTATGTTTCTCGGCAAATCTTCGCAGCCGTCGAATCGGCTTGCGTTTGCATAACGCTTGCGAGTACACTCATAACGCCGAATGATTCGGCGTCCTCTCACTTCGGAGTTTCTACCATGCGTTTCGTAAAAGGTATCGTTCTGGCACTCGCACTCGGCGTGTCAGTAAGTGCCGCCGACGACAACGACGTGACCGCATTCCCGGAGATCAAAGCCGCCGACGCGAGCAAACTGCCGCTGCCGAACGGTAAGTCGCAGATCGCCATCGCCGAGACGGACAAACCGCTCGTGAAGCTGCAAAAAGCGAGATTTAACACGGCGCTCGAAGAGTACACTCTTAATACTGCGATGATCGAACGCGGTGGGTTTGAACTGAGTACACACATCGCCTCTAGCGAAGTCATCCGCACGATCGCCAGTGCGTCGCATGATGTTTATTCCAAGGTCGACGTCGAAAAATGGCTCGTCTGGTCGGTCGCTGCCGAGAAAAACCTAGAGAACACAGTAGCGATGAGAGTGGCGGCAGGTGTCTTCAGAAAGCAGGAATTACTCACGGCTCGACGGCATCGACTTGAAGCGGAAATCGCACTTCTCAAGCATCGGTCCACAGCCGCGAACGAGGCGACTCCGAAAGGCAAGTAACTCACGCGCCGACGTCGCGTTTGAGTTTGCGGTACCAGTTGCCGAGCCAGCCGGTCTTCACGCGGTTGAGGCCGGTGTCTTCCATCGTCGTCACCACGAGTTTGCGGATTTCGCTCTCGGTCTTGCTCGTCCCGGCCACAGCGAGTTTCGCTTCGGCCACCACGCTTTTGAACCCGCGCCAATCGATGCGGCCATCGGATAACGTCGCCAAACGCAGGCGTTCCCGCACGAGTTGCACGATGGCGGCCTCAATGGCGTAACCGCGCGTGCGACAAACTTCGACGAGGAAATTACGTGCCCAATCGGTCGGGAAACCGTGCTGAAGCGCGATCTGTAGCAGTTCGCGCTCTTCGTTGCCGTCGATGTATTTATCGTCGACGGCACGCTTTTCGATTTCGTCGGTGAACCGCTGTTGTAGCTCGTCGGGTGACATTTCGCGAACCTGTTGGAGTATCTGTTCCGTTATCGACATTCATTTGCGATTATCGTACCGTAGCGTTCATCTTAACGGAAAGCCACTGGCGATGGGAGGCGGCGATGGCGGCACACCCTGCGAGTTCGACGACACACGGTTGGCCGCCGGGCGGTGTTGCCGTACCGCACGCGAACCGCTATCTGGCGCTGCTCATCGCGATCAATCTCTTCAACTATATCGACCGGCAGGTGTTGTCTGCGGTGTTGCCG
>JAYSKW010000822.1:0-1652 GCA_043726085.1 Limnoglobus sp. | reverse complement strand
GGTCGAAGAATAGATGCGATTCCCTTGCTCGTCGAACCGGAGTGGCTTGCCGCAGTGGTACGATGCGCAAGGCCATCCGATTGCACAAGAATGGAAGACCGACGAGAACGGAAAACGCATCCCTGCACAGGCCGCGTACGACCGCTCCGGCAAGCCACTCCGGTTCGACGAGCAAGGGAATCGCATCTATTCTTCGACCGCATACACCTCGAACAGTTCGCACTATCACCGCTCGGGCGGCTGGTTGCCGATGATCTGGGGATGGGGCAACGGCTCGTCGTATCGTTCGGGATCGGGCAGCAGTAATCGCTCCAGTTCCAGTCCGGGTTCAACATACTTCGGCGGCTCGAAACCGGGTTCCAGCGCATCGCCATCGACTGGCGGAAAATCAACCGGCGGGTTCGGTTCCACAGGTTCCAGTAGCGCGAGCTAAAATCACGGTCGCAACCATTATTGACTCCGTCCCCCATATGCTGACTCGGTGAAGATCGATCGATTTCTAATCCTGCGTTCTGCCATGGGACAAACAATGATGCGATTCTGCACTTTCTTGGCTATGGGGCTGTTGCTCGGCAGTACGCCGTTATTCGCCGACGAAGGAAAAGCACGGGAGAAAGTTCTCGCCGAGGCGGAGTTGCGGGTGAAGTCGATCTACGAGAAACGGGACTTCGCACCGGCGACGTTTCCCGGCAAATGGCTCGCGGACAGTTCTGGCTATCTCATGCTGGAGACACCCAAACCGGGCGCGGAACCGGAGGTTGTGAAGTACGACGCGAAGAGTGGCAAGCGATCCGTCATCTTCGGTGCGTACCAACCGGCTGTGCCCAGCACGCCGGAACGGTTGGTCGTGCAACGGTTTTCCCAGACGCCCATCGCCAACATTTTCCATCTGCAAACGCGAACCGGAAGTTCGCTTTTCGACACCAAAACGATGCTCCTCAAAAAACTTCCCAACGAATTACCTCAACAGTTGGCGGCGAACGCATTTTCTCCGAACGGGGATCGCATCCTCTTTCCGCGTGGCCGGAATCTCGCGGTACACGATGTCGCGAGTAGACGCAGCGTAGCGTTGACCGCGGACGACGACCGTAGCGAACTGGATAACGGCAGCGAAATGAGTTGGAGTCCCGATGGCCGCCATATTGCGTATCTCCAAACCGATTCCTCGAAGGTGCGTCGGCGGCCCGTGGTTCATCCGACCGACCCGACGTATCCCGAATTCACACTCGAACGTTTCGCTCGCGTTGGCACGCCGATTCCGACACTGCGCGTCGGCGTGGTCAACAGCGAAGGTGGGGCCACAAAGTGGGTGAAACTCCCTGCCGAACCGGGCACGTTTTATATCAACGGTGTCAGTTGGGCCGGGAACTCGAAAGAGATCCTGATCGAGATGCTCAGCCGATCTCGGGACAATCGCAAGTTTCTACTCGCCAACGTCGAAACCGGCGAGATCGCAACCGCGTACGAAGAAAGCGATCCCGCGTGGGTCGATGCGAGCTATTCGGCCAATGCGGGTCTCGAGTGGATTCGCGACGGCAAAGAGTTTGTCCTGCTCAGCGAGCGCGACGGCTGGCGACAAGCCTATGTCATTTCGCGAGATGGCAAACAACGCACGCTGCTCACGAAGGACAAATCGGACATCATCGCTCGCG
>JAYSKW010000821.1:0-2844 GCA_043726085.1 Limnoglobus sp. | reverse complement strand
GACATTCACCTTGCGACGTACATCGGTTCCGGGAAGGTGCGCGAACTCCGCGAACTCGTCGAAACCAGCGAAGCCAACACCGTCATTTTCGATAACGACCTGAACGCGGCCCAAGCGCGAAACCTCGAGCGCGCCCTCGATGTCAAGGTGCTCGACCGCAGCGAAGTGATTCTGGACATCTTCGCGAGCCGCGCGCAAACGCTCGAATCGCGGTTGCAAGTCGAACTCGCGCAGCTCGAATATTCCTTGCCGCGATTGAAGAATATGTGGACGCACTTGTCGCGCCAAAAGGGCGGCGGCATCGGCCTGCGCGGCCCCGGCGAAACCCAACTCGAATCGGACCGACGCATCGCGGGCAAGCGCATCGGCGACCTCAAAGAGCGCATTGCCAACGTGCAATCGCGCAAAGAACGCGAAGTGAAAAGCCGACGCGAAGAGTACACCCTGTCGCTCGTCGGCTACACGAACGCGGGTAAGTCGCAACTGATGAACGTGCTGACGAAGTCCGATGTCCTCGTCAAGAATCAGCTATTCTCGACTCTCGACACGCGCACGCGGCAATGGCACATCAAAGACTTCGGGAAGGTGCTACTCTCGGACACCGTCGGCTTCATTCGCGACTTGCCCCACCACCTCGTTGCGTCGTTCAAGGCCACGCTCGAAGAAGCCCGGCAGGCACGATTGCTGTTGCACATCGTCGATGCAAGTAGCCCGCAAGCGGAGCGACACATTCAGTCGGTGTTGGGCGTGCTGAAGGAACTCGATTGCAACAAACGGCCAAACTTGCTCGTGCTCAACAAGATTGACGCCGTGACGGATCGTGCGAATCTGGACATCCTGATGGCGCAACATCCTCGTGCCGTGGCGATTAGCGGCAAGACCGGCGAGGGCATCGACACGCTCGTCGATACCGTGATCGAAATGCTGTCGTCGGACTTCGCACCGACCGAGATTATTCTCGATGCCGGCAACGGCAAAACGCTCGCGTTCCTGAACGCCCACGCCGAAATCTTCCGCCAGGAGTATCGCGGCAACGACGTCGTCGTGCGTTGCTATCTGCCAAAACACCTACTACACCAAGTGCAAATCCCCGGAGTACAGGTGCAGTTCCTCGATTTCACGACGAAACGGGAACCGAGCGATACGATCGAATCGTGATGATGGTGCGAAACAGACTCGAAATGCGCCTCTGATAATCGACGTAAGTCACAATTGCGGACGCTCCAAAACCCTGTTTTGGGGTGTTTTTCGGCCCTTTTTGATCGAAAATCGCCGATCCGTTTCGAGCGGTTTCGCGTTATACTGATGGCTCGTCTGAGGTTACGCCAAGTCTCTTCGATTGGCACTCGCCGAAAGACCCTACCAAAAATCGACCGCGCGCGCCCTTTTTATGTCACTCGGCGACACTTTTATGTCACTTCGAGACACTTTTGCGTCACTTCGAGACCTTTTTAGGTCACTCCGCGCACGACGCGAATTCTGACTTACGTCGAATCGTCTCCGATTTTTTGACTTCCGCGAATCGCGTGTGCCACGACACGTGTGCCACGACGCATCAATCCAGGTCTTTGCGAAGTTCATTGTCCAGCAAGCCGCCGAAAGTCGTTCGAGGAGTTTCATGCTCCACCTGCGATAAAAATTGTCGGATCTTAAGAAATCGGATTTTGTCAGAAATGTTTGTGGGAAAGCAATAAAATTCTTGACACGTCATTCGGAAGGCTGGTATTATCTCATCTCATCTCATCTCATGTAGTAGTTGGGATAAACACCTGTTCGGCGGCGGGAGGCGGAGGGTACATGCCGATCTCGCTCAGTTGTCCGACGTGCGGCAAGCGCCTCAAAGCCCCTGACGAGGCAGCTGGCAAGACCGTCACATGCCCGAAGTGTTCATGCCGAATGACGCTCCCGACCTCGGAACCGGTCCCTCGGTCGCGTACCGTGGTTCGCCCGGTAGTACCAGAAGAGCGGGAGTACGAGCCTGCCGATGAGCCGCCGCGTCCGAGTCGGAGGAGTAGCCGCCAGCAGGCGGACGACGACTACGAGGAGGACGATGAGCCGGCCCGCACCAAGTATTGCCACGAATGCGGCCGGCGCATCCGCACCCGCGCGGAAATCTGTCCCAAGTGTGGCGTGCGGCAACCCGACTCAGACGACGGGCCGAGGCGGTCAGGTAAGTCGCGGGACGGCGTTAAGGTGCCGGTCCTTATCTCGGCGATCTCGAACATCGTAGTCGGTCTGATCTGGGCGTCGACCTGCTTCGGCATCGTGTTCACCATCCCGATGGTCATCCTGTGTATCTTCGAGTTCGCCCTGTGGTCCAAGGCGGATAGCCTGTCGCCACGCCGGCTGGGTGGGCAGGCCAAGTCGCTCGCCATCTTCGAGATCGTGGTTGGGTTAGTCAACACGCCGACGCTGATCTGCGGTATCATCGTCCTCATCAACAGTGGCAAGTTGGCTGGCCGCGATTATGAGGACCACGAGGAGTCGCAGACGCCGCCCCAGCCCCAGGAACGTTAGGCGAGCCTAACTCGTGATTCTCGTTGAATTTGCGTCGCGATTCCTGGCTCGGCGCGCAACCTCTCCGCGAACCGTCATCAAGTCATTTGAAGCAGCATTTTGCAACTCGCGATGTCAAAGATCCCTCGGCCCGGCTCGACTCATGCGGTCGACGGGCTCACCACTCACGCCGACGCCGCGACCTCGTCCTTCGGCGCTTCGATCTTCTTCAACTCATAACCCAACTCCTTCGCGCGACGATGCAAGTTCTGCTCCATCCGCTTCTGATGCTCGTCGACGAAATCCTCTTCGCTTTTCTTCTGATACGCCACGCCGTACCGCATCACC
>JAYSKW010000820.1:0-6370 GCA_043726085.1 Limnoglobus sp. | reverse complement strand
TCCCAACCATTCGAGGACTTGATCGGGCCGTATTTGCCGGTCCTGACGAAGACGGTGTTGCTGCCGTTCATGGGCCACATCGTTTACGACGGTTTGATGAACAGCTATCACATGACCTTTGGCTCCGGCATCCGGCGAAATCTGAATCAGGATTTCAAAGATGCGAAGGCACGGCAAGGGATCGTCACGTCTCTCCCGGTTACGGCCACGTCGATGCCTGTTAAAGCGCCGAAAGCCAAACTCATCCCGTTGCCATCGAAGGAAGAAAAGAATGTGTCTCTAGCGGTGATTGTCGGGTTGATCGACCAGTTCTGTCGCGAGCATCTGAATGAAGAGTACGCCGTGCTTTGTCGGAGCATGGCCGAGAAATTGGCCCGCAAGCGGCCCTCGCCCTTGCTTCACGGTAGTCCAAATGCTTGGGCGAGTGGCATCGTTCGGGCAGTCGGCGGCGTCAACTTTTTGCAGGATAAAAGCCAGACGCCTTACATGCGCTCGATCGACATCGACCACTATCTTGGAACCAGCCCGAGCAGCGGGACGACGAAGCTGGCAACGATTCGCAAGATGCTGAAACTCCATCAAATGGACCCTGACTGGACGCTGCCGAGCCGTCTGGCGAGTAATCCAATGGTGTGGATGCTGCAAGTGAACGGGTACATGATGGATATTCGCCATGCTCCCAGGGATGCTCAGGTGGTCGCTTTCGAGAAAGGGTTGATCCCGTATATCCCGGCCGATCGACAGCAAGGGTGAGCGATGGACGATGGAACTTCGTTGGATCGCCGTGTATTCCGAAGAACTCAACGACGCCTACGCCTTCAAGCGATTCGCGAAACCTTTTCGCGTTTTGACGATCTTCGGCGCGATCACGGCCATGCAGTACGGCTGCCGTGGGTTCGAGCGAAAGTATCCTTGATGGTAATCGTCCGCAACGAAAAACTGCGTGAGCGGCGCGATCTCGGTCACGATCGGATCGGCCCAGGCTTTCTCCGCCGTCAACTCGGCAATCGCCGTCTCTGCGATCGCTTTCTGTTCCGCGTTGTGGTAGAAAATCGCCGAGCGATACTGCGTACCGGCATCGGCCCCTTGGCGGTTCAGTGTAGTCGGGTCGTGGATCGCGAAGAACACTTCGAGTAGCTCGCGGAAGGTAATCTTCTCGGGGTCGAACGTCACTTGCACGACTTCGGCATGGCCAGTTCGGCCCGAGCAAACCGATTCGTACGTCGGCTTTTTGTCGCCGCCCCCCGTGAAGCCCGACGCGACATTTTCGACGCCTACCAGTTGCTCGAAGCACGCCTCCAAGCACCAGTAACACCCGCCGCCCACCGTGGCCATTTCCGTTGTAGCAGACATGTTCAACCCTCTTGGGAAAGTATGTATGCCAACATTATAGCCCGACTGCGCAAATCAATCCCGAGCGGAAAGCGTGCCGTCGTGGATGGCGGACGCAACGAGTACGCCATCGACGCCACAATCGCCGAGTCGATCGACGTCGTCCCAGTTGCGGACACCCCCGCCAGTGATGATTTCCATCGCCGGGTAGCGTTCGCGAATGTCGGTACAGAGTGTTTCGGTGCCTGTGCCGTTGCCGACTCCCACGCGGGCTACATCGAGAACGATCACCGTGCGAAAGCCGATCTCCCATACGCGATCGACCAGCCCGAGCGCGTCCTTCGGGGTGCGTAACCCCCACTTGTCCCACGGCCCGACGAGCAAACCATCGCGTAAATCGACCGAGAAAACAGGCGGTTTGGCCGAACGATATTGTTGGAACGATTCGCGAACGAATTCGGGTCGCGCACCGACCTCAAATGCCGCGATCTCGCGAAACCGAGCATCCGGTGGCTCTTTTCCAAGTCCGCCACAATCGAGGTAAATCGTGCCGTTCCATTCCGGAAGGATCCGCACGCCGAAGTCGCTCATCCCCCATCGCAACATGTCCAGATCGGCAATGTAAATCGCTTCCGCACCCGTGGCTCGAAGGAGTGCCCGTGCCACAATTTCCGGTTCGCAGGAATCCACGAGTGCGGAGCGAATCGGCGCGTATGTCTCCCGATTGCCCGCCACGCCACGCACGACCTCGCCACGCATGATGTCGAGTACGGGGATGATTTTTGGGTGATTCGACATCGATTCTCGAACGAAGGCCAGAAATGAGAAGTGGTCCGTCGTTTACCAACAAGTAGCGAGGGCCGGGTTTGAACCGGCGACCCATCGCTTATGAAGCGATTGCTCTAACCACTGAGCTACCCCGCCAACACTCATCAATTTACAGTCCCACTCCTAGCTGGCAAGTGTCTCTTCGCAGGTCGCTTGGTATCGATTGACCGGAGCATCCCCTAAGACCCGCAGCTTTCCCGATCCGAAGAGATTGCCCAGCTGAAATAGACTCGCACATTTAACGGAGTTGGGGTAAACTAACACCACTGCTAAACTCTCTCAGGAGCTTTGCCGCAATGCGTTACGCACTCTTCTCGCTCGTTGCTTGGTTTACACTCTCTATGGTCGGTACCACCGCGCCGCCCGTCGTGCCGCCCGATTTTGCTCAGCCGCAGTCGCCCCCGAAACCGGCACCGTTCCCAATCAAGTACATCGATCAGGGGCAGTTCGACTCGCGACTCAAAGGGTACACCACCCCCGAAGGCTTCAAACTCGAAATCGTCGCGACCGATCCCGTCATCATCAATCCCGTCGGGATGACGTTCGCGCCCGATGGCACGCTGTTCGTTCTCGAATGGGCACCGGACCCATACAGCGATGGCCGTTGGTTCGAGTTCAAGGAAACCTTCCGCTATCGCGATGGCACCACCAAACAGGTCGCCACGATGAAGAAGTTCGTCAACGATCCGTTCAAGCAACTCACCTACAACGCCGCGAAAGGCATTTACGAATCGGCGAAGGTAATCATCACCGATGAATTGCCATCGACCGTGGTGTATCACGATGGCTGGCTGTACACCGCGAGCCGAGGTACCGTACGGCGGTACCGCCAGTCGCTGCCGAACGGGCTGTGGGACATGAAAGAGACGA
This sequence comes from Limnoglobus sp., assembly GCA_043726085.1. Classification (GTDB taxonomy): domain Bacteria; phylum Planctomycetota; class Planctomycetia; order Gemmatales; family Gemmataceae; genus Limnoglobus. The sequence goes on along the minus strand of JAYSKW010000820.1, from coordinate 3,340 downwards.
TCGCACAAGGGTTTTGTGGGTTCCACCACCACCAAGTTTCGGGGCTGACGTTCGGCAACGATGGCAAGTTGTACATCACGAGCGGCGACGATGACAACTTCGCGGAAGGCTCCGATGGCAGCCGCGCAACGGTAATGCGTGCGGGAGCGGTGTTCCGCTGCAACCCCGATGGCACGCAACTCGAAACCTTCTCGCAAGGCTACCGCAATCCGTATCGCGACCTCGCGCACGACGACAAATTCAACTGGTTCCACACCGATAACGACAACGAAGACGGCAGTAAATTCACCGGCTGTCGCATCATGCACGTCGCCGAAGATACCGATTTCGGCTGGCGGTTGAAGACCGGTGCGCGTTGTTGCCGCCCGGACAGCATTCGCGGTGCCGTTGCCGGCGAACTGCCTGGTAAGGTCGCACCGATGATCAAAACGGGCCGCGGTTCGCCCGCTGGCTTACTCATTTACAACGACACGCGGCTCCCCGCCCACTACCGCGGCCTGCTTTCCTACCCCGACGTGTACCGCAAAACGATCCGCAGTTATCGCGTCAAACCCAACGGCTCGACGTTCGACATCGACGCGGAATTTGAACTGCTCAAGAGCGAAGATCCGCTGTTCCGCCCGTGTCAGATGGTCACCGGGCCGGACGGCGCGATTTACATTTGCGATTGGCGTACGGATTCTGGCGGTGCGGGCAAACTTTGGGGCGACGGCAAAAATGGCCGCATCTACCGCATGAAGTGGGTCGGCACGAATGAACACCCCGAACTCCCGCTCCGCGGCATGGATTCGTGGGCGAAACTCACCAAGGCGAGCAACGACGAACTCGTGGCCAAACTCTCCGCCGTGGACTTCAGCGATCGACTAATCGCCCGCGATGAGTTGGTACGCCGTGGCGAAACGTCGCGCAGTGTCGTACTACGAAAAGTCGTGTCGGGGACGATCGACCCGAGTGGCCGCCTGCCTGCGTTGGGTGTTCTGCAATCGTTCTGGAATAGCGATGTCGAAGATCTGTTTCGATTGTTAATCAACGACGAATCGGCCGACGTTCGCCGCGTGGCCATCGAAGGATTAGGATTGCGTGCGAAGCCGAAAGATGTGCGAATTCACGAAACGCTCGTTCGTGCGATGAACGACAGCGATCCGACCGTTCGCCGCGCCGCGATTCTCGCAGTGGGCCGGATCGGTGCCGATGGTGCCCCGAACGCAGTCGTGCAAGCCTGGGCGAGCCACGCCCGTGCAACCGACGGCAAAGACGCCTTCCTGACTGATGCGTATCTGCGCTCGATCGAGCGGCTCGGCCAGCCGGGGATCGATGCCCTCATCAAAGCCGCCGAAACCGGCGACAACGTGCTTCGCGATAAAGTGGCGATCGCATTCACCGGAATGCGGACCCGCCCCGCCGCCGATGCACTCGCGAAGTTGCTGACCGCGAGTTACTTCACACCGGGGCAGCGGGCCGATCTGGTGCGCTCGTACGCGAATTATCTCTTCGACCCCGCGATGTCGCTCGAACCGCTCTCCGCTTACATGGTGATCCGCCCGTCCGAATCGGCGGCGGTGAAAATCGCCGCACTCGAAGTCCTCGGTGCGACGGGGAATCTGACTTCGGAAAATGGCAACGCCTTGGTGATGACGTCGCTCGATTCCCCCGACGCTGAAGTACGTTCCGCCGCCGTGCGTGCCGTCGAAGAAAGTCGCCTCGGCTCGGCGTTACCGAAACTGCTGGCATACGCTGCCGATGCGAGTAAGACCGCCGAAGATCGCGCCGCCGTGTTACGGGCGATCCGTGTCACCGGCAACGTCACCGCCGTAAAACCGCTGCTCGATCTCATCGCTTCCAACGAAGTGACCGCACTGCGACTCGAAGCCCTGCGAACGCTATCGGCGATCGACATCGCGCAAAGCCGCAGCATCGCCGAAAAATGGGTCGATCTGAAAGACAACGTACTCGTGACGGAAGCCGTCGCGATTTTGGGCGCGACCAAGGAAGGCGCAAAGCTCATCGGCGAGCGGTTCGTCGCCAAGAAACTGCCGCGCGAAATGTGGCCGAGCGTCTCGGAGTCGTTGCGTAAGTTCATCGCCGACCCTGCGATCTTGAAACTCAATATGGATGTTATGAAAGGCGGGCTGTTGCTTTCCACGGCACCGGCAGACATCATCAAAGTTCGCGAACTCGTCGCCACCAAGGGCGACCCGAAGAAGGGCAAAGAACTGTACTTGAACTCGAAGGTACTGGCCTGCGTAAGTTGCCACAAGATGGAAGGCAGCGGCGGCCAAGTCGGCCCCGATCTTACACGGCTCTGGGATACGCATAGTATCGAGAAAATCATGGAGTCGATCGTACAGCCGAGCAAGGAAATTAAAGAAGGATACCAATCGTATCGACTCAGTACGACGGCAGGGCAAGTGTACGTCGGGTTGAAGGTATCCGAGAACACGATGGAAGTCGTGATTCGAGAAGCGAGCGGCAAAGACATCCGCGTACCGAAAGGCGACATCGACGAACTCTCCACGTCGAAAGTGTCACTCATGCCCGACGATGTAATTTCGCAAATCACCTACGATCAGTTCATCGACTTGATCGCATTTTTGAAAAGCAAAAGCGAACAGGAATCGATGCGAGTTGTGGTAGCCGTGAAGCCAGTGATCGTGAAGCCAGCGATTGTGAAGCCGATGATCGAGAAACCGGCGAACGTCAAACCCGAGATCGTGAAGCCGGCGATCGTCAAACCAGTGGTCGTGAAGCCGAAAATTGATAAGCCAGGGAAGTAAAGCGACTATAAATGAAATGACAGGATTTGCACGATTAGCAGGATTCTCAATCCTGTACAATCTTGCAAATCCTGTCTGTATAGCGAACATCATCACTCATCTGAAAACTTCGCGTGCAGCTTTGGCATCCGATACTTCATTTCCTCTTCGTCGTCGAAGTCCCACTCTTCGCCGGCGGGCACATCTGAATTTTCTCTGCCGCCGTGGGCCGCTTCGAGTGCCACGTAATATGCATGGTGGTCGTCGCCACCCGTGACTGCGCAATAGGCATCGGCAGCAGGGTAGCATTCGCAACTCGCGTCGTCGGGTTCGCACTTCACGTTTGCGAGCGTATCCGCATCCTTCAACGCGGCTTCATATGCACCTTGACCTTGCAGCAACAACCACGAACGAAAGTCGATGAAGCCATCCTCGGAGCAACCACCGTTCATGATGTATCCCGCACCCCACAACTTCCATGTGTAAGCCTCGCTATGAAAATGATCCCACATGTGGCCAAACGCGAGGATCTCTGCCGGTTCGAGTTTCGCAAGGCTTTCCACGAGCGTCTCCGCCTGCGCTTCCGG
>JAYSKW010000819.1:0-4190 GCA_043726085.1 Limnoglobus sp. | reverse complement strand
TTTGAAATGCGTAAGGCGAAGTTATGTGACCCTCCACCTGAACCACCGCGATATTCCTCGACTCTATCTAATGAACGACGTTCGCAAATTTTACCGACTTCGGCGTAAACTTTTGATACGATGCAGACAGTTGGCGATTGACTACCCGGTAAAGTTTGCCTATGCTGTGCTGAGTCGGTGTCTTCACCCCGCCTGCTGCGCCCGCTTTATCGGGCGATCTCGATCGTGCGATTCCGAAACTCAGCCTATAATGGTTGCGGTAGGAATTATTTTTGCGGAACTGGAAACTCAAATTCAACCCTCAACGTCTTAAGCGGCGTCGAAGGTGGATCGTTGTTGAGTGTCCGCCAGATTACTCGCTTCACTGAATGGGAGATCCGAACGTGACGAACCCGCTCAATTGCTTAGGCTCGCCGCTGCCCCGTCGCACGATGTTGCGCGTCGGATTCCTGGGTGGACTCGGGCTGTCGCTCGAAAGCTTCTTTCGGATGCAGGCCGCGCAAGCCGCCGCACCATCGACGGTTGCGGCACCGGTGAAGGGGCCGAAAGCTGAGTCGATCATTCACATCTACCTGCCCGGCGGAATGGCCCACCAAGAGAGTTGGGATCCGAAACCGTACGCCCCGATCGAATATCGCGGTGATATGACGCAGATTCAGACGAAGCTCGAAGGCGTGCTCTTCAGCGAAAGCATGAAGCAAACGGCCGCGATCGCGGACAAAATCACCGTAGCCCGCGCCATGACGCACGGCGAAGCCGCCCACGAACGCGGTACGCACAACATGTTCACGGGGTATCGCCCCAGCCCGGCCATCACCTTCCCGAGTATGGGTAGCGTCGTTAGCCACGAACTCGGCGTTCGGAACAACTTGCCGCCGTACGTGGCCGTGCCCAACGTAGTCACCAACTACGCACAAAGCGGTTACCTTTCGAGCAGTTACAGCCCGTTCTCGCTCGGTAGCGATCCGGCAAACGGCGGTTTCAAGGTCCAAGACCTCCAACTGCCCGGCGGCGTGACGCCCGAGCGATTCGATGGCCGTCGATCGATGCTCGAAGCGGTCAACGAGCACTTCGCGAAGAAGGAAAAGTCCGACAACCTCGCCGCGATGGACACGTTTTATCAACGTGCGTACGGCCTCATTTCTAGCGACAAAGCCCGTGCGGCGTTCGACATCAACCAAGAGACGCCGAAACTTCGCGATGAATACGGCCGAAATGCCGCCGGTCAGCGATTCCTGATGGCGCGTCGACTCGTCGAAGCGGGCGTGCGGTTCGTGACGGTTCACTATTCGGGTTGGGATTACCACAACCAAATTGCCGCGAACATGCGTGCGAATCTGCCTGCGTTCGACCAAGCGTTTGCCCGCCTGATTCGCGACCTCGAAGAACGCGGAATGCTCGACAAGACGCTCGTGATGGTGAGCAGCGAGTTCGGTCGTACACCGAAGATCAACACGAATGCGGGCCGCGATCACTGGCCAAAAGTGTTCAGCGTCGCACTCGCGGGTGGCGGCATTAAGAAGGGTTCGATTTACGGCAAGTCCGATGCGACCGCCAGCGAACCCGACGAAGACGCGCTGACGGTCGAGGATCTGGCACACACCGTTTACCACTGCATGGGTATCAACGCCGAGAAGAAGTTGATGTCCCCCGGCGATCGGCCGATCGACATCGTTCGCGAAGGCCACACGCGAAAAGAACTCTTGGCGTAATTGTCCGAACTACCCGGCCGCGTGAACGAACGATGAGCGTACGCTCCTCCTCGCAACGCGGCCGATTCATTTGAGGCCCGTACCCATGCGCCAGACCCTCCGATTCCTGCTCGCGTTCTGCCTTCTCAGTGGCAGCATCGGCAGCGCGTTCGCCGTCGATCCGCACCTCAACAGCATCAATCCATACGGTGCCCAGCGCGGCACCACCGCGACGTTGTTGTTCAACGGTGCGAACGTCAACGATGCGCCCGAACTGCTCGTGTATTATCCGGGAATTACGGTTGCCAAACTCGAAGTGATGAGCAAGGACCAATTGCGTGCGACGCTGACAATCGCAGCCGATTGTCGGTTGGGCGAGCATGGGTTTCGCGTCCGCACGGCATCGGGAATCTCCGAGTTTCGCACGTTCTGGGTCGGTGCGTTACCGATGGTGCAGGAGAAAGAGCCGAACAACGAGTTTATCCTTCCGCAACCGATCGCGATGAACGTGACCGTGCAAGGTTTAATCACGTCCGAAGACGTCGATTACTATGTGGTCGAATGCAAAAAAGGGCAGCGCCTTTCCGTAGAAGTCGAAGGGATGCGGCTCGGCATCGGCTTCTTCGACCCGTACGTGGCGATCCTGAACGACAAGCGTTTCGAGTTGGCACTCGGCGACGATTCGCCGATGTACACGCAAGATTGCGGCTGTTCGATCATCGTTCCCGCCGACGGCAAATACACGGTGATGGTCCGCGATAGTGCCTATACGGGGTCGGGTTTTTACCAGCTGCACGTCGGTAATTTCCCACGCCCCACGGCCGTTGTGCCATCGGGAGGCAAGCCTGGCGAGGAACTCGAAGTCCGCTTCATCGGCGATCCGAGTGGCGAAATCAAGCAGAAAATCAAGCTGCCTGCAACGGGTGGCGACCTGTTCCGCGTTCACTGTGCGACGGCAGATGGCATCAATCCGTCGGGCATGAAGTTCCGCATCATCGACTTGCCGAACGCGAACGAAGTCGCGAATGCGAACACCGCAGCCGCGGCGTTGGCCGGTGCCGCTCCGGGTGCGTTCAACGGCGTCGTTTCAGTGGCGGGCGAAACCGATTACATGAAATTTGCAGCGAAAAAGGGACAAGTCTTCGACTTTCACTGTTACGCGCGTCGCCTCGGTTCGGCACTCGATCCTGTCATGAATCTGAGCCTCTGGACGAACAACGCGATGGGGACGAACTTCGTCGGCAACGACGACGCGATCGGCCCCGATAGCTACTTTCGCTTCACGATTCCGCAAGATGGCGAGTACGTTCTGTGGGTACACGACCACCTGAAAAAGGGCGGGATCGACTACTTCTACCGCGTCGAAATCACCGTGCCCGCCGCCTCGACATCAACGGGCATTCCGAAGGTGGATGGGAATAACGTCTCGAATCAGGATCGCCAAGTCATCAGCGTGCCGCGCGGCAATCGCTTCGCGACGATCGTGCAAGCGAATCGTGTCGACTGGGGCGGGCTGGCCACGATCACGTTCGACAAACTGCCACCCGGCGTGATTGCGACCGCCGACAACGTCGATCCCGGTCAAGGTGTCGTGCCGGTCGTGTTTGAAGCGAAAGCCGATGCCGCACTCGGTGGCACACTCAGCGATTTCCAGGCGAAACCGATCGATCCGAAAGTGATCGCGACGACGCGAACCGCGCTCGACGTGAACTTCAATATCGGCTTGAACAACGTGCCTTTTCACCGCCACATGACGGACCGAATCGCGGTGGCGGTCACCGATGTCGCGCCGTTTAGCATCGACGTCGTCTAACCGAAATCGCCGTTGGTGCAAAACGGCTCTATGTATCTTAAAGTCATCGCGAAACGGGCACCGACGTTCAAAGGTGCCATCACGGTTTATCCGTTATTCACGCCGCCCGGCACCGGAATTGCTGGTCAGACGGTCATCCCCGAAGGGGCAACGGAAGCACTCGTTTATACGAATGCCGCACCGAACGCCGCGCCGCGTAAGTGGAAGACCGCGTTCATCGCCGTCGCGACCGCAACCGGCGGCCCGACGCCGAAACCGAACGACCCGACCACTGCCGCGAGCAGCGGGCCGTTGTGGGTGTCGTCGCAGTTGTTCACGGTGGAGATCGCACCGCCGTTCGTGGTTTTCGCGCAAGATCGTTCCGCCGCCGAACAAGGCCAGAAGACGCAGATCGTTTGCAAAGTGACGACGAACACTCCGTTTGAGGGCAAAGCGAAAGCCACAATTGTCGGCCTACCCGCCAAGGTGGTCTCGGCACCGATCGAGTTCACGAAAGATCAGAAGGAACTCGTCTTCGACTTAACGACCGACAAAACCAGCCCTGCCGGGAAGCACGGCACATACATTCAAGTGGAAATCGTCCACAACGGCGAGAAACTGTACCACTCGGTTGGCGGGAACGAACTGCGTATCGACGTACCACTGCCGCCGAAAGTCGTTGCCGTGGCGGTCGCGCCACCGAAACC
>JAYSKW010000818.1:0-4170 GCA_043726085.1 Limnoglobus sp. | reverse complement strand
GACTTCGGCCTGTTCCGACCGCTGCAAGTCGGCAACTTCGTCTGGGAAGATACTAATAACAACGGCGTTCTCGACAGCGGCGAAAAGGGTATCGCTGGCGTGTCAGTTCAGTTGCTCGATGCGAACGGCACCCCGCTCGCTGGCACGATCACGAACGCGGATGGCAACTATCTGTTCGGCGGCCTCGGCAGCGGAACCTACTCGGTTCGCGTGTTCGCACCGAGCGGCTTCAGTAGTAGTACCGGCAAGAACGGCTTCGCTACGGGGCCATTTGAACCCGGCGTCACCGGCAACGCCAACAACACCGACCACGGCACAACCGTTGGCGGAATCATCGTTGCCGCACCGTTCGCGCTCACCGCACCAGGCAGTAACCCCGATGATGCGGGGCTTGCAAACCTTCGCCAGGACTTCGGCCTGTTCCGGCCGCTGAGCATCGGCAACTTCGTCTGGGATGATGCCAACAACAACGGCGTCTTCGATGGTGGCGAAAGCGGTATCGGTAACATTCCGGTCGACTTGCTCGATGCGAACGGTACCGTCGTCGGCAGCACGATTACGAGTGCGAGCGGCAACTACCTCTTCAGTAATCTCGGTAGCGCCACCTATTCCGTACGCATTACCACACCGGGCGGTTACCTCAGCAGTACGGGCAAAAATGGTTTCGCGACTGGCCCATTCGAGCCGGGTACTGTGGGCAACCTCGACAATGCCGACCACGGCACAACGGCAGGTGGTTTCATCGTCGCGGCTCCGTTCGGGCTGCTCGCACCGGGTGCAAACCCCGATGCTGACGGCCTGGCGAACCTCCGCCAAGACTTCGGCCTATTCCGACCTCTGAGTGTCGGCAACCTCGTCTGGTTGGACGTCAACAACAACGGCAAGCTCGATGCGGGCGAAAAGGGCATCCCGAACATCGCCGTCCGCCTGCTCGCGTCTAACGGCGTCGTTTTGGCAAACACCACGACCGACAGCACGGGCGATTACCGCTTCACGAACTTGGCGACCGGTACGTACAGCATCGAAATCGATCGCCCGACCGAACTGACCAGTTCGACGGGTACGCCCGGCCAGAACACCGGTCCCTTTGAACCAGCCGTCGCGGGTAACGCGAACGATAGCGAAGACAAGGGTACCGGCTTCGGTGGCGTCATTCGCACCAGCCCGTTCACACTCGACAGTTTCGGGACGAACCCCGACCTCGCGGGTTCCGCCAACCTGCGGCAAGACTTCGGCCTGACGGCGATCGTCGTGCCGCCGCCGCCGCCGCCACCCGCCACGCTCCCCGCGTCGGTATCGGGCTACGTCTATCGCGATACCTTCGTGACGAACGGCGTCCGCCAACCCGCTTCCGGGGAAAGTGGCATCGCAGGTACGCTCATCACGTTGACGGGCCTCGACGCGAACGGACTGCCTCTGACGCGAACCGCCATTACGGACATCAACGGCTTCTACAAATTCCCGAACTTGTCGGCCGGTTCGTACACGATTCGCGAAACGCAGCCGCAAGGCTTCATCGATGGCATCGACACGCCGGGTAGCCTCGGTGGATCGAATCCCTCGAACGACGTGCTCTTCGTCGGTCTGGCCGCGGGTCAGGATGGCGTCGAGTACAACTTCGGCGAAATCTTGATGTCGTCAGTCTTCGGGTTCGCGTACGAAGACCTCAACCGCAATCGCCGGCTGGACGTCGGCGAACCGGGCATTCCGAACGTGATTGTGACGATCTCTGGGACGGCATTTGAAGGCACGCCGATGGCGCGACCGCTGACAGCCGCCGATTCGATCAACGGTCTCGTCACGTCGACGAATGCATCGGGACGATACGAGTTCCCGGTTCTGCCACCCGGTCGCTACACGATCACCGAAGCCCAACCGGCCGGTTTTGAAGACTTCTTCGAGTCAGCACAAGAACCGACCACGAAGCCGGTCAACCTCGGCAACGATATTATCAGCGAAGTCTCGGTGGCCGGTGGCGAAACGCGCGGTGCGTTGAACTACGGCGAAGTGCGGCCAGTCGGGCCGAACACAGACCCGACGAAGCAGAACTTCCTCGGTTCATCGCCTAACGGTACGGTAACTTTGCCTCCGAGTACCACGCCACCGGTTAGCGTGTTACCGAACGATGTGCCACTCGACCCACGATTCGCCGTGAACACGGGGAATCCTGCGAAAGCGTCGCTGCTCGCGGTCGGTGCGGGTGCAGGGCGGGGCCCTTTGGTGCGCGTGTTCGATTACGCCACCTCGACCGAGAAGTTCCGATTCTTCGCCTACGAAGAATCGTTTACAGGTGGCGTTCGCACCGCCGTGGCTGATGTCGACGGCGATGGCACGCCGGACATTATAACCGCAACCGGAGTCGGTGGCGGTCCGCGTATCCGCGTGTTTAGCGGTGTGAATGGCACACCGATTCGCGATTACTTCGCGTTTGAACCCGAGTTCCGCGGCGGGGTGTTCGTCGCGGCGGGCGATGTCAACGGCGACGGCAAAGCCGACATCATCGTCGGGCCGGAAGTCGGTGGTGGGCCGCGCGTCACGACCTTCGACGGGTCGAACGGGGCCATCCTCAACAACTTCTTCGCGTTCGATCCGAATCAACGTGGCGGCGTTCGCGTCGCTGCGGCGGACTTCACGAATGACGGTGCCGCCGACATTGTGGTTGCGACTGGCAACTCGGTTGCGACGCGGGTTCGTACCTTCGATGGGCGTACGCTCGGCCAACTTTCGGAGTTCGCACCGTACAACGCCAACTTCACGGGTGGCGTGTTCGTTGCGGCCGGCGATGTCAACGGCGACGGCACGCCGGACATCGTCACGGGAGCAGACATTGGTGGCGGGCCGCACGTGCAGGTGTTTAGTGGCACGTCGGGCCAAGCGATTTCGAGCTTCTTCGCATTCGACGCCGCCTACACTGGTGGCGTGCGAGTCGGCGTGATCGACGCCGACGGCGATGGCAAACTCGATGTCGTAACGGGGGCTGGCATCGGTATGCCGTCGCAGATCAAAATCTGGCGTGGCTCGGACATTACCGTCATCGACGACTTCTACGCTTTCGATACCACCTTCCAAGGCGGCATCTACGTGGCGTAACCGCGACGTGTGAATTCGCAATTTCACGGGTCGAGCGGTTGCTCGACCCGTGTTCGTTTCCCGTTCACTCGTCTAGAATCCCCTTTGCGTTCGCAACTTCCCGCTCGATTATCATTCCCCCGGAGCTTTCGATGATGCGTCCTCTCAGTCGGCGTTCGTTCCTTCACACGGCCGGCCTCGGCCTCGCGGCGATCGCCGCACCGAGCATGCGTGCCGAAACCCCGAAAGCGCCGCTCTTCAAAATTTCGCTCGCGCAATGGTCGCTCCACAAGGCGTTCTTCGCCAAGAAGCTCGATGCGATGAAGTTCGCCTCGATCGCCAAAGACGATTACGGCATTCTCGCGGTCGAGTACGTCAACCAGTTTTACAAGGACAAAAAGAAGGACGAGGGCTACCTCAAAGATCTGAAAAAAGTCGCCGACGATAACGGCGTTACCAGCGTGCTCATCATGTGCGATGGCGAAGGCGCGCTCGGCGATGCCGACGCCACGAAGCGATCCCAGGCGGTCGACAACCACAAGCGTTGGGTCGAGTGGGCGAAGTTCCTCGGTTGCCACAGCATCCGCGTCAATGCCCAATCGAGTGGCACTTACGACGAACAAATCGAACGCGCCGCCGACGGGTTACGCAAGCTCACCGAGTTCGGTGCGACGCACAAAATCCACGTCATCGTCGAAAACCACGGCGGGCTGTCGTCGAACGGCGAATGGCTCGCGAAGGTCATGAAGACGGTCGATCTCCCTGGTTGCGGCACGCTCCCGGACTTCGGCAACTTCAACCTCGGCAACGGCAAGGAATACGATCGCTACAAGGGCGTCGACGAACTGATGCCGTTCGCGAAGGGCGTCAGCGCGAAGACGCACGACTTCGACGACAAGGGCAACGAAACGCACACCGATTACCGCAAGATGATGGACATCGTTGTGAAGAAACACAAGTACAATGGCTTCGTTGGCATCGAGTACGAAGGCGGCAAGATCGGCGAGCCAGAAGGCATCAAAGCGACGAAGAAGCTGCTCGAAAAGATCATCGCCGAAATGCAAGCGTAACGAATCGCGAACTTCACGCGGTCGGGTAATG
>JAYSKW010000817.1:0-8597 GCA_043726085.1 Limnoglobus sp. | reverse complement strand
TCTTTGCCGAGGAACACCTGCGACGTGGTGGTCAGTTCCTGGATTTTGATGTTTTCTACACCATCACCTTGGCCAAATCCCGCTCCGAAACCGAACCCGCGGTGAAACGGAATTTGTTTGCCCGTGTCGCGCTCGCCGATGATCATCCCCACGGTGAGGTCGGCGTTTTCTTCGGTGGCGGCCACCAGTCCGTGCGCCGTCCAGCTTTTGCGAAGGTTCGTCGTAATCAGCGGCTTAAACTCGGCAGCCAGATTCCCCGTGATCTTGTATTTCATCGCGACTTTGGTGCCAACTTTGATGAGCGCACCGGGACCATCGACGATCTCGTCGATTCGTTTGGTCGTCGCTTCGTCCGGAAATTTCGTTGCAATTAAGACGCCATTCGCCTCGGCGGTATCGGTCGCGTACCAGATGCGATCATCGGGTTTGTTCGTAGCCTGATGGCTTCGGGGATTGGTGAATCGCCAAACGATAGCGGAGTGTTTGAAATCGTAAATCGAGTTGAAGTTGACCATCACGTGGTTGTTGCCGAGGTAGTGTATGTTCGCCTGGACAACGAGATTCGATGGCAATGCATGCTCCGCAACGACGTTTCCGGTTTTCAGATCCCACCGGACCAACATCGCACCTTTTGTCGGGTGTTGAAAGCGGGACAACAATTCTTCGCCATCGGCGCGGAACACGACGCACCTAATGTAGTTGCCATTTTGAGGAATGAACGACGGCTTGAGATCTCCGACGACGTTTCCCGTCTGCGTGTCGAACAAACGAACGATCCCGTTCTGCACGCCACCGAGATACTTCCCACCGGGCGACAGACTCACTCCCGTCAAGCCTGCGACTTCCGCGACGTAGATCGGCGTCATCTTGGGCACCGACCAGAGAATCAACTTTCCCATCGCGCTGACGGTCAGTAATTGCGTCGGCGAAATAAACTCCGACATGACGACTTTTTTGGCTTCTTCATTTGCCTCATTCCCAAACGGTCGCAGCCCGATCGGTTCGCCTTTAATTGGGTAAATATCCGTCCGCGTCATTATCCCGCGATGCCAAGCGGTGAAGGCAGACCCATCGGGCGCAAGGCCCGAGACCTGAAGACCAACGGGTAGGTTGAGCGATCGTGTCGTACGGCCCGTGCTCAGATCGACTTGGCGGACCTTGCCCGGTTTGTTGGCGTCGAGTCCATAGTCGATTCCGAAGTCGAGCAACGCGGACGCTTTCGGCCCTGCGGAAATCCGCATTGTGCGAAAGCCCTTTGTGCTGAAATCGAACGCAATCGGGCGATCGGGAACGACCGTTGCGGGGGCCGGGTCGGGCTTCGCCGAGTATGCGTCAGCGACCAGCGGAACCTCAACGACTTTCGCCACGGAGAGATCAAATTTCGCGAGTGGGGGTAGCAAGGCATCGGCGGCCACACCACCGGTTTTCACGGACTCGATTGCGGTTTGAATTTGCTCTGCCGAGACACCGACCGTACCGAGAAATCGATTATTCCGCTCGCCATCGAGTACGACTACCGCTCGATTTGTAATTGCTATCCGTTGCGTACGTTGGCCGGGTGGCAGAACGAAAATCTCTTTGCCGTTTTCGATGTCGACGATCGCACTGCCGCCGAAAAACAGCGACGACGAATCGGCAGCCCAGGTTAGTTTCGGATTGTAAAAGTAATCGGCGGCGCGTCCCAACGGCCCTTCAAAAATCACTTTGCCCGTAGTCAGATCGCGAATTTGCAGCTTGTTATCACGGTGAGCTTCCACGAGAACAGCGAGTTTCAATCCGTCGGGTGAAACGGCCATACAGTCGAGACTTAGAAAGATGTCATCGAGCTTTATGGTGGAAAGTTCGGTGACGAGTTTGTCGGTTTCAATGTCGAAGACCGAAATCCGCATGTCATCGCGAGCGAACAGGTATTTGCCACCGGGCGAGGTTACGGATCGCCCCGCACCCCTGTGTGAGTCTTTGAGGTTTCGTTTCATAATCAACTTGCCAGTATCGGTATCGTAAACTTCGACGCCGTCGCTTTTGATCGCCGCCAACCGCGTGTCCGATGCGAATTGCATGGACTCCGGCTTGCTCGATAACTCGATTTCTTTGAGGACCTTGCCCGTCGTCGGCTCGATGATCGCGACGCGATTCGCGTTCAGCGATGCCGCAAAACGCTTACCCGTACGGCTGAGCGCGAACGGTGCGGCACCTATCATGTTGCCTTCTGTTTTGCCGATTACCGTGCCTTTTTGCAGATCGACGAACATGCGAAATACGTCTTGGCCAAAATTGACATAGAGAGCGGCGAACGGTCCACCGTGATCGGCGAACGTCAGTTCCGGGTCGAAGAAGCACTTCGGTATTTCGACTTTGAGTTTGTAATCGGCGGGCCAGACGACTTTGTCTTTCGGCGGGTCGGCGAGGTTGACCCAGTCCGCCGCCGTCGCAGATGTAGTCGAAAGTACCAACATCACCAAAGTGGGTAACAGGCGCATGACACTCGCTCGGTGGACGATGGGGAGAGCAAATCGAAGCCGTTCGATTCGACATTCGCAGTGTATCTTGCGTACGTTTCGAGTCCAACAACCGAATGCAAACAAACTGCGAATCGTCTCGGTGAACCGCGTGCCGTGCCGATTTCTGGGTCGCGTCTATAATTGAGTGATTGATGTCGCGACGACCTCCCGAGCAACGATCCGCATGGCCATGCCGCTGACTTTGACTTTCGGTTCCGAGAATTGGCTCCTCACAGTCCCGCCCGAACGACTCGTGGAACCGGTTCGTGCTCACGTGGTTCCGCCAACCGTGGGGCCGCGTGAGATGGTGCGTGCCGCACTCGAAAAGCCATACGGCTTCGAGTCGCTGCGTCGGGCACTGACACCCGGCGATCACGTCTGCATTGTCATCGACGAAAAACTACCGCATCTCGGTGTGATGGTCGCCGCGATTATCGAACACCTCATCACCGCTGAAATCCGCTGCGAAGACGTCACATTGCTGACCACGGCACCGGCAGCGGGGTCGAACTGGATCGACGATTTGCCCGATGAATTCTCCGATGTGAAAACGGAAATTCACGACCCGACCGACCGCAAGAAACTCGCGTATCTGGCAACGGTCGCCGCCGAGAAGCGCATCTATTTGAACAAGACGCTCGTCGAATCCGATTTCGCCGTCATCCTTTCCGGGCGCGATTACGACCCGGTGTTCGGGTACATCGGTGCCGAGACGACGATCTTCCCAACGATGTCCGACGATGAAAATCTCGCTTCATTCCGAGACGCATTCGACGCCACGGCACCCGGCGAAGAGGTCTGGCCAACGCGGGCGCAAGCGGTGGAAGTCGCATATTTATTGGGTACGCCGTTCTTCGTGCAGGCGATCGAGGGGCAAGGCGGCACCATCTGCGAAGTCGTTGCCGGGCTTCGCGATAGCAGTGCGGAAGGCATCCGTCGGCTCGATGCGCATCGGCGTGCGAAAGTCGATGAACTCCCACAAACGGTGATCGCCACGATTGCGGAATCGGCCGAGCGTGTGACTTTCGCCGATGTCGCAGCGGCGGCGGCGTGTGCGGCACGTGTCGTCGAACCCGAGGGGCGAATCATCGTGCTGACGCCGACACTGCCGCTCAACGGCGAAGGCGTGTCGATCTTGCGGGCGGCGGGCGATCCGACGTCTGCCGAACGGCGGATCAAGAAGCGTTTCCCAGACGACCACGCGGCCGCGCTGCTGTGGGCGTATGCGGCGAAGCGAGCGCGGATTTACGTCTCCGGCTGCCCCGATGCCGACGCCGTCGACGAGCTGTTCGCGACTTCGATTACGTCTGCCAACGAGTTGCAAAAACTTGCCGATGCCGGCGAGCGGTTGCTGATATTGCCCGACGCACACAAAAGCATGGTCGACCTGATATGAACCCCACACCCACGTTGCCGGGCTACCGCGAATCGTACGAATCGGCGGCGATCTTCGATCGCTCGGCTGTTGCGAAACTCGAAATCTCCGGCCCCGACGCGCCGAAGTTTCTCACGAACCTGTGTACGAACGAACTGCAACAGCTTCCGCTCGGCGGTGGCTGCGAAGTGTACTTCCTCGACCATCGCGCCAAGACGCTGTTTCAAACGTGGGCGTACCACGTGATGCTGTCCGGTAACCGCCACGCGATCTGGCTCGAAACCGTGCCCGGTTACGGCACGAAACTATTGAAGCACCTGGATAAATACCTGATCTCCGAAGCCGTCGAACTCCGCGATATGACGGAGGCATTCGGCCAAATGCACCTCGCTGGACCGCACGCGAAAGCGGCGATCGAAACCGCAATCGCCGAGCCAATCCCCGACTTCGCCGAGTTCACGCATATGGATCGCACCTTCGGCGCGGGCAGTGTGTGCAACATCCGTCGTCGCGATCTTCTGGGTGTCAGCGGGTACGATATCGTTTGTTTGAAAGAGAAATTCCGTGGCGTGTGGCAAATGCTCGTCGCGGCCGGTGCGACCATCGGCGACGATGCCACTTACGAAACGCGGCGCGTCGAAGCCGGTACGCCGGTGTACGGCACGGACATCGACGAGAGCCGCTTCGTGATGGAAATCGCGAATGTACAACGCGCGATTTGTTACACGAAAGGATGCTTCATCGGTCAGGAGCCGATCATCATGTCGCGCGACCGTGCGGGCTTCGTGAGCCGGGCATTTTTGGGTATGAAAATTCTCGAAGGCGGCACGTTGCCCAGCGGCACGAAGTTGTTCCGCGATGGGCAGGAAGTGGGTTTGGTGACATCATCGGTGTTTTCGCCAAAGCACGATGCGTCGATCGCGATTGGCTATATCCGTAGGCCACATCACGACGCGGGCTTGAAGTTTGAAGCCGACACACCCGACGGAAAACGGGCGGTTGAACTGATCGGCGCGATGCCACGATAACTCACGCCTTCGGCGCGTCGTCCGGTTTATGGAAATCCAACTCGGGGTTGTACTCGTACCCCGTGGCCGCATCGGGGTTTGGCTGAAGCGGCAACCGAACACTTCGCTCGCGTTGTAGCCGAATGGATCGTGCCTGATACCAACGGGCCATGTTGAACACGAACAAGAACAGCCCGACCCAGAAGCCCATATTCCCGTTGCGGCCGAATAGCCGGTCGAGTGCTTCTTGCGATAGCAAAAAGTCGCGGAAGAATATCAGCACAGCAATCGTAAGCCACATCGCCGCCGCAATCAGTTGCCAATTTTGTAACATCGCTCGCACCTCGGAATCGGATCGTCGCAACGTAGCGAGTGCGACAACGCACTATAATATCGCAAAATCGCAACCAGGTTGAACCCGCGATCGCGAACGGTGTCTCATTTGCCATGTCAACACTCGTACAAATCGACGGTTCGCAAGGCGAAGGGGGCGGGCAGATCCTGCGCTCGGCACTGGCGTTGTCGATCCTCACCGGGCGGCCATTCAAACTGATCCAGATTCGGGCGAACCGCTCGAAGCCCGGCCTCGCGCCGCAACACCTGGCATCGGTACGCGCGGCGGGCAACATCTGCGGTGGCAAACTCACCGGGGCCAGTATTGGCTCGAGCGTGCTCTTGTTCGAGCCGGGCGAACTGAAATCGGGTAATTACACCATCGACATCGGCACGGCGGGCGCGACCGGCCTCGTGTTGCACACGATCTATTTACCACTGGCATTAAAGGGCGAAACGGTCAGCCACATCACCATTCGCGGTGGCACGCACGTATCGCACAGCCCGTGCTTCCACTTTCTGGAACAGACGTGGGCAACGCACCTGAACCGCATCGGCTTCGATTTGAAACTGTCGATGGTGCGACCCGGTTTCTACCCGCGTGGCGGTGGCGAAATCCAGATCGCAATCGCGCCGACACCGACAATACGCGGATACCACGCCACGACGCCCACGGTACTCACGAAAGCCTCAGCGTTCGCGGCGGTGTGCAGTCTACCAGAGAAAATCGCGAAAGAAATGTCGCGTCGCATCGACCACAAATTGAACGCGGCCGGCATCCGATGCGAATCCACAAAGGAGACGTGGGACGAACAAAACCGCGCCGCGCCGGCAGCGTTGTGCGGGGTGTCGTTCCCGGATCTTCCCGTATCTCCGTTCTTTCTGGGCCTCGGCGAACGCGGCAAACCCGCCGCCGCCGTGGCCGACGAAGCGACCGAGCAAGCGATCGCGTTCCGCGACAGCGGGTGCCCGATCGATGCGTACTCTGCCGATCAGATCGTGTTGCCGTTGGCTTTCGCCGAAGGGGCTTCGGAGTTCCGTGTCTCGGAAATCACGCCACATTTGCTGACGAATATCGAAACGATCCGCACGTTCGTCGAACGCGAAATAACCTGCGAAGGGAAAGTTGGCACGCCGGGGACCGTCCGCATCGCCGAAAGACAACTATAATCTCCGTATGCCACAAGACATCCGAATGCGGGTCGCGCAGATCGTCCCTTCCACCGATGCGGAGGGGCCGGGGAAGCGGTTCGCCATCTGGTTCCAAGGCTGCCCGTTACGCTGCCCAGGCTGTTGCAATCCGGAGTTTCTTTCCTTCAATGGTGGCGAAGACAAATCGCTAAGTGAAGTCGTTGAAATCATGTCTTCGCAAGAGGGAATCGAAGGCATCACGCTACTCGGCGGTGAGCCGTTTGCGCACGCCGAAGCGGCGGTCGCACTCTCGCTATCGGCGAAGCAACACGGGTTAAGCGTGATGGCATTTAGCGGGTATCTCCTCGAAGACTTGCGACTGAAGCCGGGCGCAACTGCGGCACTTCTCGCGCAGATCGACATCCTCGTCGATGGCCCGTACGAGCGAGACTTGCCCGATCACAAACGGCGCTGGATCGGCTCGACGAACCAGCGAATTCACTTCCTTACGGATCGCTACCGTGCCGACGACCCGTGTTGGAATCGCTCCAATACGCTCGAAATTCGCGTCGATTCGGAGAGTATCCGGATCAACGGCTTTCCGGCGTTGCAGGCGATTGGATTGTGGAAAGGCTGGAAGCGATCGAAGCCAGCGGAAGGACATCAACGATGATGGCCACGCGCGAAGTGACGCGCTTCGAGTTCGATTTATTGCGGATCTTGCGAGCACTCCTCGGGGTGATTCCAATCGATCAAGTGCTGTCGCTCATTCTGATTCAGCGTACGCCACCCGCCTGCCTAAATCCGAACGCGATTGCGTTGGTAAAAGACACACTCAGTAAGGGGCTGATCCTGCACCTCGTGCGCGCGGGCGGCTGGCGCGAGGAATCCTTTTTACACAACGATCAGCCGACGAATGGCCGCGTCTGGAACCGCGTACCGCTGGCAGAGCGCACACTCACATTTAGCCGAAAACCGCTCGATTTCTTGCTGTGGTTGACTGCCGAACACCCAACGCAAACGAAGGTCGAATGGCATCGCGAGTCGACCGAATCGACGGCGGGCGACGATCTCTTTTTCCACATCGCGTACGATGCGCTACGCAAAGAACCGGAGCATTTCGACGCACTTCGCTCGAAGTCGCCGTTCCTGAATAATCCGTTTTCCTGGCTGATGAACGCGAGCGATTTCGCCACCGTCGACGACCCTGCGCCGCCGTCGTTCGCCCCGCTGATGACCGGAACGCGGGCGATGATGCTCGAATGCCTACAAGCCCCGCTAACGAAACGCTGGCTGCGAAGCGAGGCGGCGAAAAGCGAGATCGTCGACTGGAACATCATGCGTCGGCGTGGCATCGCGGAGGCCGCCATTCTCACGCAGTTTCTGAAGGCTGCCGAGTCCGCGAACCGCCTCGACCTTGCGATCTTTCCGCTACGGGTGCTATCGAAATTGTTTGCGGGGCGGTCGCTGGAACCATCGTTCTGGATCGGCGGGTTGATGGCCGAAGCGCCGATGCGACTGGCGGAACGGATCGCGATTCAGCGATCTGCACTGTCGCTCGTTCAACAATCGGACACTTTCGCACGTTGGCACCAACTGGCGCGTGCCGTCGGTTACTTCGACGATGGCTATGCGGCGAGCCAATTCTGGAAGGAAGCCTACGAGGCTCTGGACGGCGAGGCTACAATAACACACGCTCGCCAAACACTGGCCGCACTCGATCCGTTGCGGGTCTCTGCGGGAGGCGGCGAGACTTTCCCATGAGCCATCTGGAGCGAGCATGAGCCGCGCTTACCGCATCCGCGTTAAAGAATCGGTTACCCGCGATATCCGCGCGGGCGATGAGATTTGCACGCAACTCGAACTCCTCGGCATCCTTTCGCCGGAAGCGATGGGCCAACTGTTGCGCGCCGAGTTAGGCCAACGCGGATTTGAAGAAACCGACGACGGCAAACTCGTGCGGCAACAGGGCGACCTGACGGTGACTGTCGACCCTTGTAACGGCGAAGTATCGGTGAAAACCGACGCCGAGAAAAGCATCGTCGTCGAAGGCGAACGCGAAGCAACCGCCTGGGACGATGTTGGGCCATTGCGAAAAACGGTCGAAGACCATGCCCGCGAACTGCTCGCGAAAGAGCTGGAAAAGAAGATTCAAAAAGAGAACGATAAGCTACAAGAAAAAGCCACCGCCTCACTCGAAAAGCACCTTCACGATTTGCAACCGGAACTTGCGCAGATCGTCAATAAAGT
>JAYSKW010000816.1:0-5030 GCA_043726085.1 Limnoglobus sp. | reverse complement strand
GAGCAACATCCGGAGGATCATAACTGCCCCAGATTACCAAGAAACCACGTGCCAAAAAAGCCAATCCGGGAAGTTAATTTCGGACAGTTCCTTACGTCACGCGGGGTTGCCGAGTATCACAGCGGAGCCGTCCGAAGCGGGCATGAGCAGTTTGCCGGGGCCGAACGGGATCGCGTGCGTGCGGGGGTGGATGCTCTTGCTTTCGGGTTTGACGCTGCCGATCTTGTCGCCGGTTTTGCAGCGGTAGGCGTTCACGGTGCCGGTAACGTCGGTCGTTAGAATCGCGTCGCGGCTGGTCGTCATGCCGAGTAAATCGTCGTCTTTCGTTCGCCAAATCACCCATGCGGCCGTCTCGCTGTTCGGCGTCAATCCAACGACGTGACGATCGTTTACTGTGTAGATCACGAACGGCGCACCATCGGCGCTCATGCTCACGAGGAAGCGTCCCGTCGGTCTGCCTGCGGGTATGCGCACCTCGTTCGCCGCGGGTTCGGTCGCGTTGCCGCGCCAGCGCGAAAGTGGCTCGCCGGTCTGGTCGGCATCGAACATCCAAACACTTCCTGTGACATCGGCGATCAGCACCCGCTTTGCGGTATCGCCGATGGCGACGATGGCGGACGGGATGATGATTTTCTCGCGAAGCACCCACGGCCCGGCGACGGTTTTCCACTCGGCACCGGCGGTGCTCGGCCAGCGGGTTCGCACCGCTTTCTTGTTGCCGTCTGTGCTTAAATACTCGTCATCGCTAACTGGCGACAGATAGCAAATCGCGTCGGCGGTTGCGCCGTCGCCACGCCACATCGGCCCCTGTACGAGCTTTGGGTTACCCGGTTCAAACCGATACAGAAAGCCATCGGTGAGCGGAAACACAACGGTCGCACCGACGGCAACGGGCGACCCCGCCAGTCGATCCGGCAGCGGGGCGAGGGCGTCGGCTTTTGCTTTGCCGTCAAC
This sequence comes from Limnoglobus sp., assembly GCA_043726085.1. GTDB lineage: Bacteria > Planctomycetota > Planctomycetia > Gemmatales > Gemmataceae > Limnoglobus. Next base: position 4,076 of record JAYSKW010000816.1, on the reverse strand, counting down.
GATTTGGCGCACGCGCAGTTGCGGGATCGCTTTCTCGCCGGGTTCCTTTTCGGGAACGAGAATCCACGTCGTTTTGCCATCGATCGCAGTCGCCGTTTTCGCCGGGGCGGTGCCGGAAACGACGGGCGGCGCGACGATCCAGGCCGGTTCGATCGGCTTCGTGGCATCGTTCGCGCCGTTGGCCGCAGATAGGGGTAATGCGTACGCGCCACCGTCTTCGTCGACGAGAATCGCACCCGCCGCCGTTGGCACGGGTGGCACGTTCGGGATCGCGCCGAGTTTGCGGTGCCAGCGCGGGCGGCCATCGCGGACATCGAAGGCAATCGCGCGCATGCCATCGGATTCTTCCGAACGCACGGCAACGAACGCAGTGTCGCGGCGCGCATTCCACTGCGGCGATTGCATCGGTACGCCCGATGGCACGGGCAGCCCGGCGGGCGTCACTTGCAGGCCCGTTTGTGCGGTAAAGCCGAGCCGCATTCGGAATAATTTCGATCGGCTAATCGTCCAGAAGGTGTCATCGTCCGCGATGGCGATCTGCCCCGCGCTCGGGTTTTTCACATCGACCGGCAGTTGCGGGCCGGGTATCGCATACATCCCCGCATCCTGATTTCCTAGCTGATTCGTACCAAATAGGCCAAACGCGCCGGCATCGGTAACGACGGCGACGCGCTCGCCATCAGTGTGCGGCGGGAACCAGACGTGCCCCGGCAGCGAGAGCGTCGTGGTGGCAACCGGCGCGATTTCCGGCGGGCCGTCGGCGGCGTTGCCGCGTTCCATCGTCGTTAGCGGAAAGGCTCGCAGTTTGGTTGCTTGCGTGCCATCATTCTGCGTGAGAATGATGTACCGGTTCGCTTTTTCTTCGCCGACAGGGCCGGTGATAATCGGCGGCACGCGCAGCGACAGGTCGGGGTGTTCGGTCGCCAGCACTTGCACGCAACGCATCGGCAGGCGGTCGTTCTCGGCGTTGTGCGGCTCGACATCGATCGCAAACACTCGCCGCGCTTCGGCCGCCACGTAGAGCATTCCCGTACCCGGTTGACGTACCGCGCCGGGTCCGATGCGTTGCCGCAGTTGAATGTGGCTCAGGCGATTTCCGCTCACCGCTTCGAGTTCGATTACGGTACCGAGTTCGTCTCGAATGGGCACGTAAACCCGCGAACCGACGACGATTGGCCGACCCGCACACTCGGCTTCGAGCGGCTGATACCACCAGATTTGCCCCGTTCGTGCGAGCCGCGCCGTTAGGCCGAACTGCCCGTCGATCTCGGTGGGTACAATCGCCAGTTCGCCACCGCCTTCGGACAACGGCATACGAACGGGCACATCGTTGTAACGGCCAATCCGCGCCGCCCAAAGCAACGTGCCGGTGTCGGCATCGAACGCATGAAGGATGCCGCGCGCCACCGCGTAGAAAGTCTCGGTAATCGCATCGGGTGCGAGCGGAATGAGCGGTGCGGTCGTCTGCCCGACGGGTGGCGCAACGAACAACAACCCGCCCGACGGATCGTTCGGGTACGGCACCGGTAGCCTAGCCACCAGGACCGGCTGAATCAGTCGGCGGAGTGCCGCCTTCGCGTCGGCGATGATCTCCAAACCTTCGGAATCCGTTTCAAATCGTGCCCGTTTCAGAACTCCCGCGAATGACGCGATCCGCTGATCGGTGGGGTTCGTAGGCAAGTCGCGGAACGGCGCGAATACCGCCAGGCGTTCGCGTTCGCGGGCGAATTTCCCGGTCAGTTCGTCGAACCGTTTGCGCGGCTCGTCGAGTGCTTTTACCTCTTTGATTTTGTACTTTTCCGTCAGCGGGATCAGCGACCTCCCCTCCTCGACGGCTTTCTCCGCGCCCGTGAGTTCGTCCTGGCCGCCCGCGTTCTTGCGTTTGCCCACGTACTTTTTGAGGCGATCGTCGGCATGTTCGACGACACCATCGACGAGCTTTCGCCCCGCCTCGAATATCTCGTGGCCAAATCCTGCGGCATCGGGCTTCGCCATCGCGGTCGAGCCGTATTCGGTAAGGAAGCCGCGAAACTTGGCGATGCCGTCCGCCGGGTTATCGCGAACCGTCGTGCCGGTGACGGCGCTGTGCAGTGCGGCGAGCTTCGCGAAGAACTGGTACGTGTCCTTCTTTTCGCTTACGGGATAGTCCGTCAGCAGCTTCTCGTAAAGTTGTGCCGACTTCGCGTGGTTTGACAATTTGAATTCGTCGTCGGCCTCTTTCGCCAGATACTCTTCCGCACGCAGTTCGTTCCGGTAGTACGAAACGCCCGCGTAAATCAGCACGCCGAAGATCGTCACGATCAGCCCGGCGAGGATTAAGCCCCAGCGACCCACACCCGCGCCCGATGCTTTCGGCAGGTCGTCCGGGTCGAAGTCATCGCGGCCGACGGGGCGTTCCTTTACGGACTTCAGTACCGGCACTTTCGGGGCTTCGTCTCGCCAATCGACGACTTTCGGCCCGGCGGGGGCATCGTTCCAATCGACCATATTCGGGCCGGGTGGCAGGTCGTCGACGCTTTCGTCGAACAACTCCGCGTCGATCATTGCGGGTATCGGCGGCGGCTTCTGAATCGGTACCGTCGGCACGATGTCCGGTTCCAAGACGTACGGTAACGATGCCGGTTCGACTTTCTCGTAAGGCCAAACCACCACCGGTTTCGGCGGCGCTGCGATCTCCAAAAGCGGCACGAAATCGTTCACCGACCCGCTGAGATACGGCAACGTTGGCAGCGGTTCCAGTGGCGGCAACACTGGCACTTCCACCGGTGCAGGTGGTACTTCGGTTACCGTAAAGACATCGCGGCAATCGGGGCAACGCATCGATTTGCCGAGGAGTTCCGGCTGGAGGGTAAAGCGCGATTCGCAGTGTGGGCATTCGACGGCAATCGACACGATGATTCCCCGGCGCGAGAGAAGGGGCGAACGGAGCTAATATACCTGACGCGGTCGAAACTGACACTTTCCAACTCGCGGAATCGACGTAAGTCACAATTGCGGACGCTCGAAAACCGTGTTTTCGGGTGTTTTTGGGTCTCAAAATGCCACTTTTTGATCGCAAGTCGCTGATCTGTTACGAGGGTTTTTGCCTGATCCTGGAATCCTGTCCTGTTTTACGTCGAGTGCCATCGATACGACACTCGGCGAAAGTACCGTCCAAAAATCGACCGACCACGACACAAAATCGACCGACCACGACACAAAATCGACCGACCACGACATTTCTATGTCATTTGCGCGCATTTCTATGTCACTCCGTGCAAGACACGAATTCCGACTTACGTCAAATCGTCTCCGATTTTTTGACTCTGCGAATTCGTGTGGGTGCAATTGAAATCGCAATAATCGCCGATGCGGTTCGGTTTCGGATACACTTTCAACGATTGCTTCGTCGCCGACCGAGAATTGAACGACCATGCCCGCCGATACGAAACCTCTCTTCCGCCCGGAAGCGTTGCGGAAGAAACTCGATGCGTTCCTACTGCCAGATCGCTGCGAAGCGGTGCGGCTCAAGTTCACCAACTGGGCGCGAAAGCTCAACGAGGGGAAGCTCGATAAGGACACCGAAATCCAGCTCCTGCCGATTTTCCTGACGCATATCTTCGAAGGGTTGCTCGGCTACATCGGCCCGGTTTCGGACAGTGGCATCGATGCCTACACGATGAAGCGCGAAATGCTCATCGAGGTCGACGGCAAACGCGCCGATGCCGCTTTCGGGCAATTCGGAAGTGGCGAGGAAAAGTACGCGGTCGTGCTCGAAGGCAAAGGCCCGCTCGATACTCTCGATCGTCCGTTTGCGGGCCGCAAACGTTCGGCGGTCGATCAGGCGCTTTCGTATGCCGTGAACCTCAAACTCGATTGGTACATCGTCACGAACCTGAAGGAAATCCGGCTTTACTCGAAACAAACCGATCAGTTTACGTTCGAGCGGTTCGAAATCGGCGAACTGGCGAGTAGCGACGTCGAACTGCGCCGGTTCGTTTTCCTTCTCGGCGTCGAGCGGGTTCTGCGACCCGATGGAAAAAATCACCTCGACGACCTGTTCGTCGAATCGAAGAAGATCGGCCGCGAACTCACGG
>JAYSKW010000815.1:0-3325 GCA_043726085.1 Limnoglobus sp. | reverse complement strand
TAGTCAACGCGATTAAGGGAACGAAGGCGAGCCTCAAAGATACCGAGACGCAAGAGGATATTCACGGCCGCGATGCGCAATCGCACGCGACGCTACTCGTGGACCTCAACGGCAAATTGCAAACCGAAGAAGTGACCCGGAAACACTGCGACGAGATGATCGAGAAGTCGCTGAAAGGCCTGCCCACCGCGTGGCAATTGCTCGTCGAGAAAGCGGGCCTCACCGAGCATCACGCGTGGAAAACCGAACTCGATAGCCTGCACAGCAAAGATACCGAGGCGAATTTTCAGCGACTCGAACGCGCCCGCAACACGCTCGATACCATTCGCGGCGAAGTCGCGAACATCGACGATGAAGCGGCAGAGTTCCCCGAAGACGCGCGGCTATCGCCGGAGCAAGTGAGGGAAGAACTCGTTGCCGTGCGGAGGTTGCTCGAAACCGCGATGCGCGAGTTGCACGCGGAGCAACGCAGTTTGGCGGTGCTCGAAGGCCATCGCGAACAGCGTGCGAAACTGAGCGATCAAACGAAGTCGACCGATGCCGAACATACTCGCTACAAGCTGATTGCCGAACTGCTGGGCCGCGACCGATTGCAACGCCACCTCGTACGCACCGCCGAACGCCAGATCGTCGATTGCGCGAATGGCGTGCTGGACCGGCTCTCAAGCGGGCAGTTATTTTTGAAGCTCGTCGGCTCGGACGACTCCAGCGGCGGGGATCGTTCGCTCGAACTCGAAGCGATCAACCGCATCGCGGGCGGTTCGCCGATCAACGTGATGTTCCTGTCCGGCAGCCAGAAATTTCGCGTGGCCGTCAGCCTCGCGCTCGGCATCGGGCAGTACGCGAGCAAGCAGCATCGGCCAATCGAAAGCGTCATCATCGACGAAGGCTTCGGCTGCCTCGACCGACAGGGGCGACAGGTGATGATTCAAGAATTGCAGAATCTACGCGGGCACTTGAAGTGCATCTTGCTCGTCAGCCATCAGGAAGAGTTCGCCGACGCATTTGCCGATGGCTATCGATTCGAGTTGAAGAACGGGACGACAACGGTTACGCGGTTTGTACGGTGATGCCAAAATCGTATGTTATGAAGCGTAGTCTCTATACAGCATTCGATTCACCAAGCGATGATTCACCATGGCAAGCTACTTGGATCGCACCCTCCGCAGCCCTCGCTGGGCGTGGCTCAACCGCATCGTCGGCCCATATTATTACTCCGGCGATCCACCGAACCAGTGGCTCCGGCAGGTGATGAACGTCGAGACGGAGAAACTCGTTGCGGGGATCCAACCCGCCGAGCGCAAGGCACTCGAAATCTCCGGTAATTTCTGGGACCGCTCCGGACTGTTTCGCGAATATCAGTCGATCGGTTACCCAGAGTACGATGTCTGCGCTGGTCCACTGCCCGAGACGTTCGACCTCATCATTGCCGAACAAGTTTTCGAGCATATCCCTTGGCCGTACCGGGCAGGGAAGAACGTGTACGAGATGCTGAATCCGGGCGGATACTTCCTGATTACGACGCCGTTCCTACTGAAAATCCACGATTTCCCGATGGATTGCAGCCGATGGACCGTCATCGGCATGAAGCACTTACTCGCGGAGTGCGGGTTCCCGATGGACCACATTGTTGCCGGTTCGTGGGGGAATCGCAGCGTCGTGAAAGCGAACATGGGCAACCGTTGGGTGATCTACAAGAAGTGGCTCCACTCACTGGCGAACGAAGAGGATTACCCGATTGTCGTCTGGGCACTCGCCCGGAAGCCGTTGTAACCGATGACCAACACCCCGCAGATACTCGACGGACTGTGGAGCCGTGGCACGCTGTGCCCTTTCAGCGAAATCATCGATGTGCGTTCGCCCGGCGAGTATGCCGAGGACCACATGCCCGGCGCGATCAACCTTCCCGTTTTAAGCGACGACGAGCGGGCTGAGGTCGGGACAATCTACCAGCAAGTCGGACCGTTCCCGGCGCGAAAATTGGGGGCGTCGCTCGTCTCAGCAAACATCAGCAGGCACCTACGCGAACACTTCGCCGATAAGAGCAAAGACTATCGCCCGCTCGTTTACTGTTGGCGGGGCGGGCAACGCTCCGCAAGCCTGTCGCATATTCTCGCGCAGATCGGCTGGCGCGTCAGCGTGTTGAATGGCGGCTACAAAACGTATCGCACGCACGTGCTCCACGAACTCGAAACGCTACCGGAGACTTTCCGTTATCGCATCATCGCGGGTGCCACGGGTACGGGCAAAACGCAGATCCTGCATCGGCTCGCCGAACATGGCGAACAGTTACTTGACCTCGAAGCGTTGGCCAACCATCGCGGCTCCGTGCTGGGCAACGTGGGACCGCAGCCCTCACAAAAACTGTTCGATTCGCGGCTGTTACACGCGCTCAACGCATTCGTGCCCGATAAACCGGTGTGGGTCGAATCGGAAAGTAACCGGATCGGTGATGTCTACTTACCGCCGACGTTGTGGGCGTTGTTGCGGGCCGCGGACGGGTTCCGAATTCACGTGCCGATTGCTGGCCGCGTGCAACATTTACTATTGGAATACGCCCATTTGTTAGCTGACAGCGAGACCTTGAAAGGTAAGTTGAACGCCATCGCGACCCGGCACGGACCGCATCAAATTGAGGTGTGGAATCGGCAAATCGATGCCGGCGACTGGCACGCATTGGTCGCGTCGTTGCTGGCCGTTCACTACGACCCCGCCTACGCGAAATCGTCCGGGCGATGTTACCCAAATATCAGTCGAAACCTACCGATGCGCGACGTGTCACCCGAGGCTGTCGACGAACTAGCGACAATCTTGCTCGCGGTTCCCTAACAATTTTTCTAAATGGATGCTCGCGATTCGCCTCTGCATTCTTTATGATGCTTCCTACCTCGCGATCCATTCGACCCCTCCAGGAGTGGCCTCCGATGGAACTTTCTGAAATGACTTGGCCCGCCGTGGATGCACTCGACCGGAACACGCCGATCGTGTTTCCCATCGCGGCACTCGAACAACACGGACGGCACCTGCCCGTCTTCACCGATAGTCTGCTCCTCGGCGAAATCCTCGCGCGAGTCAAGACGACACCGCTCGCCAAGAAACTTCTGTTCGCGCCGCTCCAGTGGCTTGGCAACTCGCATCACCACCTCGATTTCCCCGGCACGCTCTCCGCCTCGCCGCGCGTCTACCTCGAGCTACTCAAGGATCTGGCGAACAACTTCCTCGTTCACGGGTTCACGCGGATCCTGTTCGTGAACGGCCACGGCGGGAACATGGTGCCCTTGCAGCAGGCCCTCTTCGAACTGAAGCAAGATCGCCGCAACCAGCG
>JAYSKW010000814.1:0-9619 GCA_043726085.1 Limnoglobus sp. | reverse complement strand
GTACCACATGGAAGAAGAGCGACTCGCCGAAGCGAACGTCGATGCCAAGCTCGGCACGACGGGCCGCGGCATCGGGCCGTGTTACCAAGATAAAGTCGGCCGACGGAACGCGGTGCGGGTCGGCGAACTGCTTCGCCCGGATCACCTGCGCGAGCGTTTACGGCAGATCGTACCGTTCAAGAATCGCCTAATGCACGCGCATTGTGCCGATGCCAGCGCCGAGCCGAAGGCGTTCGATGCGAATCGGCTTTGCGACGAATATCTCGGGTATGCCGAGACGCTCAAACCGCACGTCTGCGACACGGCACGGGTACTTCACGAGGCATTCGCTGCGGGCAAGAACGTGCTGTTCGAGGCCGCACAAGGTAGCTTGTTGGACGTCGATCACGGCACGTTTCCGTACGTCACGAGTTCGAGCAGTTTGCCATCGGGCATCTGGTCCGGTTCCGGCGTTCCGTCGCGTGCGGTGACGCGGATTATCGGCATCGTCAAGGCGTACACATCGCGCGTCGGGCGTGGGCCGTTCCCCACCGAACTCGACGATGGCCCGACCGGTATCGGCGAGCGGATTCGCCAGATCGGCCGCGAGTTCGGCACCGTCACGGGGCGACCACGGCGCACCGGCTGGTTCGATTCGATTGCCGTGAAGTACACGGCCACGCTCGCGGGTGTCGATGAAATTACCGTGATGTTGCTCGATGTGCTGAGCGGGCTGCCGGAGTTGAAACTCGGGATCGGCTACGATCTCGATGGCGAGCGAATTACCCACTTCCCGAGCGATTCGTACGACCTCGAACGCTGCAAGCCGATCTTTGAAACGATGCCTGGCTGGAGCGAAGACATCACGAAGGTCAAGACGCTGGCCGGGCTGCCAACCGCCGCACGCCGCTACGTCGATCGCATCGGCGAGATGGTCGGCAAGAAGATTTCGTTCGTCTCGATCGGCCCCGACCGCGACCAAACGATTCATCTCTCATGACGCCAGTGAAGCGGGATCCGATTGCACACGCGCAGGCGGCCGGGTTGGACCCGGCACGGTTCCCCGCCCACATCGCGATCATCATGGATGGCAACGGGCGTTGGGCCGTCGAACGCGGCAAGGAACGCTTCGAGGGGCACCTGCGCGGCACCGAAACCGTTCGCACCATCGTCACCGAATCGTGTCGCCTCGGCATCGGCCAACTCACGCTGTATTGCCTCAGTATCGAGAACTGGAAGCGGCCCAAGCTCGAACTCGATTTCCTCATGGTGCTCCTCAAACAGTATCTTTTAGACGAACGCGAATTGATCCGCGAGGAAGACATCCGCTTCCGCGTCATCGGTCGCCGCGATGGCCTGCCCGACGATGTGCTCGCCGAGATCGACGAAAGCGAGCGACTGAGCCGGGACAACGCGGGGATGACGCTCTGCCTCGCGATCAACTACGGTAGCCGTACCGAGATTCTCGATGCCGTGCGGGGCATCGCGACACGGGTGAAAGCGGGGGAACTCGCCCCCGAGGACATCACCGAAGACACCGTTGCGAATGCCCTTTACACGCGAGGGATGCCGGACCCGGATTTGCTGATTCGCACCGCCGGCGAGATGCGCGTCAGCAACTATCTCTTATGGCAAATCTCGTACGCCGAATTGTGGGTCACGCAGACGTATTGGCCGGACTTCACGCCGGAGACATTGCATGCGGCACTGAAAGAGTATGCCCTGCGCGAGCGGCGCTTCGGCGGGCTGAATTCCCCTGTTATTGAAAGCACCTGAACCGATGCTGCGTACCCGTTTGTGGGTCGGTTCGTTGCTCGCCACCATCGCGGCGGGCGTGCTGTTCGTCGATGCCACGTTCGCACCGTACTACCCGTTCCTGTTCGCATCGGTGCTCGCGCTCGGCTACTTCAGCACGCGCGAACTCTTATCGATTTTGCCCACAAACGAGCGGCCGCGCACGATCCCCACGACCATCGGTGTCTGCGCGTTACTCGCGCTCAACTGGCTGCACGTGCCGAATGCGGTTTCGCTCGGGTTGGCGTTCGCCATACTCAGCGCATTCCTCGTCGAAATGGCCACGTACACCGGCGACGGCAACGCGCTACGGCGCGTGACAGTGGCCGTATTTCTCTTTGTTTACCTCGGCTTCTTGCCGGGTTTCTTCGTGCAGTTGCGTTGGTCGCAGGGCGATCTTTCGGGGTTGGCACTGGCGGTAACGATCTGCGTGCCGAAACTCGGCGATGTCGGCGCGTACCTGATGGGCCGTGCGTTCGGCCGACACAAAATGACACCGCTATTAAGCCCCAAAAAAACCTGGCAAGGCTTCGCCGGTGGTATGATTGTTGCAATAAGTACCGCCATCGCGTTCGGAAATTACGAGCCGCGATTGTTCGCATTCGGCCTGCCGCATGCCATCGCGTTCGGCGTGTTCGTGGGGCTGGCGGGCGTACTCGGCGACCTCGCGGAATCGCTGATCAAACGCGAATGCGGTAAGAAAGATGCCTCCCAGGCGGTACCCGGATTCGGCGGGATTCTCGATGTCATCGACTCGATATTGTTCGCCGCACCGGTGGCCTGGTTGCTGTTTCGCCTAGAATCGTTGTGATTTCGATAACCTTTTATGCGGTCATTGTCTCCTGTGCTCATCCCTATTGGAACTGAGGTTCGATCATGCCCGATACGCCGACGACGCCTTCGACGACAACCGTCATCGTGACGCTCGATAGCCGCGACGAGACGGTGATTCTGTTCGGCCCGCGCGATCAATACTTGCGAATGATCCGCGATGCGCTCGGTGTGCGCGTCGTCGCCCGTGGCGATACGCTCCAACTCGATGGCACCGCCGAGTCTGTTGCGCAAGGCGAACGCACTTTCCAGCAGCTGCGGGTCGTGTTGCGCAAACACGGCAAACTAACCGCCGAAGATGTCCGTACGGTACTCGAAGTCGTGCGTGGCGGCGATGAGCGCGGTGGGCCGACGAGTCTCGCGGTGATGGACTCCGGGCGTTACCTGCGGCCACGGACCGATGGCCAAGGGCGGTACGTGCAAGCGATGAAAACGCACGACGTCGTGCTGTGCGTCGGCCCCGCCGGTACGGGCAAAACCTACCTCGCCGTCGGCTGGGCCGTCAGCCTGTTGCGATCTGCCGCCGTCAAGAAAATCGTGCTCGTTCGCCCCGCCGTCGAAGCGGGTGAACGCCTCGGTTTCCTGCCCGGCGACCTCGTTGCGAAGATCAACCCGTACCTTCGCCCGCTGTTCGATTCGCTCAACGACATCATGGAACCCGAGCAAGTGCGGCGTTACATGGAGAACGACATTATCGAGATCGCGCCGCTCGCGTACATGCGCGGCCGCACGCTCAACAACGCCTGCATTATCATGGACGAAGGTCAGAACGCATCGGTCGGGCAAATGAAAATGTTCCTGACGCGGATGGGCACGAATTCCAAAGTCGTCGTCACCGGCGACATGACGCAAGTCGACTTGCCGAACACGATCAAGAGCGGGTTGTCCGATGCCGTCTTGCGGCTCAAGGACGTGGAAGGCTTAGCCGTCGTCCACCTCGACGATGGCGACATCGTGCGGAACCCGATCGTGCAGCGAATCGTACTCGCCTACGAAGCCGACCCCGGCCGTCAGCGACGGTAGGTTACGCCAGCGGTTCGTCGAGCATTCTGAAGATTCGATCCGCACAGAAGACGCGGTTGCGGGTTTGGCCGGTCACTTCGCGTAACAACCCGGCAGACACGAATTTTTCGACGGTTCGTGCGGCCGTCGCGAATTTCAGATTCATCACTTTCGACGCATGATTGATCGTGATGTAGGGAGAAGAAAACAACTCGTCGACGAGCATCAACGCGGTCGCCGAACGGAGTTGCTCGCCCGCTTCGCGGCGGTATGTCGTCCGCAGATCGAGCAATCGTCGCGTACGTTCGGTCGCATCCTGGGCTTGTTCCGCGACGCCTTCCGCGAAGAATCGAATCCACCCCATCCAATCGCCTTGCCGGCTGATATTCAGCAAGTGATCGTAATAATCTTGCCGGTTCTTCTCGAAGTAGGCCGACAGGTAGAGCAGCGGTTCGGGTAGGGCACCCCGTTCGCACAACATGAGCGTAATCAGCAATCGGCCAACGCGACCGTTGCCGTCGTTGAACGGGTGAATGGCTTCAAACTGATAGTGCATTAACGCCAGTTCTACCACGATCGGCATCGTGCGATCTTGCCTCAGAAATTGCACGAAATCGTCGAGCAACGGGGAAAGTTGCGTGTGGCATGGCGGGACGAAACGAGCGTCTTCGACATTGATGCCACCGATGCGCACGCCGCGGTTACGGATGACGCCCGGTTGTTTGTCGCCCCCTCGCACGTCATTCAGCAAAATTCGGTGAATTTCCCGGATCAATTGCAGGCTGAACGGTGCCCCAGACTGAATCGCAGCCAGACCGTATTCGAGTGCCCGAACGTAGTTTCGTACTTCGCCCGCATCCTCGGGGTGATCTTTTTGATCGGGTTCGGCTTCAAAAAGGAATAACTGGCCGAGTTCGGTAATCGTCCCTTCGATTCGGCTCGAAAGCACCGCCTCTCGCCGGAGGAAAGGCCGAATCAACAACAGCGGATTGGGCAGCATTTTCCCCGCCCCCGCCAGTTCCCCCAGGGCGCGATCTGCATCGGATAAGATTCGCACGAGCGCGGAGTCGTAAGCCAACTCGGGCGGCAACGGATTCGGTACGAACGTCCAATGCCCGAGCGTCGACCGCACGACGCGACCCGGTGCAGATTGCTGAAAGTCTTCGGGGCGCAAGTGATGACTGCTGAAAGAGAAACGGGCTTGTTATCACCAATCATAATAGACACTCCGTCTATTATGACAAAGGCGTGTTTTGTGATAATAAGGCTGTTCGCATTTCGCTAGACAGCACCAACTTGTGACTTTCACTTCACGCGCATTGCGACGAACGAACGGTCGAACGGATAGATCGTGCTGTTGTCGCCTTGTACTTTGAAGCGAATCAGTTCGAGGCGTTGCTGTTCGGCGAGCATTCGAGGGTCGTCCGCCGAATCGTATTGGCCGACGCAAACGAGGCTGCCACTGAGCGTGTGCAGGACGTAAGCCTCGACCGCGCGGGGAGTATTCGTACCCAACGGCTTCAATTCGCGTAACATCTTCACGAGGTTGACGGCGAGGCCCGCCGTGCGGTCGATTTGATCGCGACGCACCGAGGTCGGTTTACGCAATTTGATGCTCGAATCGGAGTCTTTATCTTTCACTTCGATGAGCGGGGCGTGGAACGATTTTACAACGATCGTCCACGGCTTTTGAATCTTCAGCACCGATAGCGGTTCGTCCTGGTTCATGCGAATCACTTGCGGATCGTTGCCACTTTCGGCAGTCGGCACCAACTGTGCGACGGGGTTGCGAACGACGAACGCGGTCAGGAACGGGTTCATGAACGCGATCTGCCCCTCACGGGCACCGTTCGCGCCTTTTTCGCCGAGCGTGAAGCCGCGATCCATCAGCGATTGGTCTTTCGGTGGCTGCCACTGGCGAATCTTGTCGAGTTCCTTGCGCGCGGTTTCCATGTCTCTCCAGCCGCCGATCAGCACGCCGTATTGCGCCTTGAATCGTACGCGGGGTATCAGGTAGCGCGGCGCGGACTCCATGAATTCCATCCCCTTCGCAGCCGATTCCGCTCGCATCCGGTTGTTGAAATCGAGGAACGCCTTCTCTTCGATCGCTCGCTTTTTCTCGGTTTCCCGTGCGACTCGCGCTTCTTCCTGGCGTCGCTCTTCGGATCCTTTTTCGAATAAATACGCGGGAATGCGGTACGTCTCGCGGATCTCCTTTGCGAGGCGTTCCGCCATGCTTTTGGCTTGGCCTTCGCCATCGCCTTCGACGTCGCCATCGGAGTAGCTCTTGACCAGAATCATCCATTGGCCGACTTCGGGTTTGACGTACCACGGATGCGTCGAAGGAGCCGGTCCCATCGCTTTTGGAGCAACGGTCGGCCGCGCTTCCACCCGTGTGGCTTGTTCAAACGATGGTGGCGTCGCCGAAATCGGGGCGGGGCCAACGGGAACTTGGGGTGCCGCGACAATCGGCGCGGGGCCGGTCGCCGGCGCAGCCACCGGCGGGCGATCCACGGCAAACTGTGCCAACGCCGACGTGGCCGTCACAACGAGGCCAACCAACCCCGAACCAAAACGCACTGATCGCGACATGGCCGATTCCCCCATAAAACGCGGATTCGCTCAAGCGAGTACGACCGCATACCGACGAGTCGCCGCGAAGGGAAGAGGAAACTGCAAGAATCCTCAACGTCCGCATTTCGGTTGTCAGTCGTCTCTGCTTCCGTATACCCTTATTTCCCGACAGGTTCTCGGTGGCCGTCGTGCCATTGAGGTGAAAAGGGAAGCCGGTGCGAATCCGGCGCAGGGCCGCTGCTGTAATCGGCGAGCGGTTCGGAGAAATGCCACTGCGCAAGCGGGAAGGCCATCCGAATCGCGCTCGTAGCCGTTAGCCAGAAGACCTGCCTGTCGTGGCGTTGGTTCGGGGCCTCGGACTCAGGCTACCGGTCAGGCTAGTTCCCGTTCGCTTCGTGCGCACGGGGTCTGCCGCTGCCGGGTCGTCGACGCCCAATTCTTGCCCGGCACCGGCAGAAAGGTTCTCTCGTGTCTCGCTTCTCGAAGCCCCGTTGCGCGTTTACTCTCATCGAGCTGCTCGTCGTGATTGCGATCATCGCAATCTTAATCGGCCTGCTCCTCCCCGCTGTGCAAAAGGTGCGCGAAGCCGCCGCCCGCGCCCAGGGGCAAAACAACCTCAAGCAGCTCTCGCTCGCCGCGATGAACTACGAGTCGGCGTTCCAGAAACTGCCGCCGCACACCGACACCACGGTGTTTTACCCGAAGGGCCGCTACTGGTTCGGCAGCACCGTCAGCAACACGAGTGCCCCCTACAACATCCTTTCGACGGACCCGCAGAACGGCGTCCTCACGACGTACTACGAGAACAACACGAAGGTGACGACATGCCCGAAGTTCGACTCGTACCCGATCGCCAAAGTGTATAACGGCCTGACCGCCGGATATGCCTACAACCGCCACATTGCCGACAAGCGGATTCTGCATTTCGCGACGACGCAGACGTTTATGTTCACCGAAACCGTGTTGCTGAAATCCAGCGGCGCACTCGAAGAGCCGTTCGGTGGCTACTTCGGTTCGCCGCACCTCGCGGTACCACCGGGGCCATACACCACGCCGGGCACAACGTTCGCGTATTCGCCGTTTGCGGTGACCGCGACGCACTTCCGGTATGCGGGTCGGGTGGCGAATGTCGCGTTCGTCGATGGCCACGTCGAAACGCGAACGCCGGTCGATAAGCTATCCGTCGCGCCGTTCGATCAAACGGTGTGGGATGCAGCAAAGGTGAAGTACCAACTCGGCTTCCTCGCCGATACGACCTTCCCCTACTCCGGCGATTGAGCCAAATCCGCGTGGCACTCGAACTTGAGTGCCACGCGGAGTTCCATTGGTAGCGGGATCGTGGTATCATTTCGAGTAAGTGGAATCGCCCTAAACCAGTTTGTTCTTTGCGTTTTCGGGTTCGCACCGAGGGGTTTGAGCATGAAATTTCTGGTGAACATTGAGCGAGACGAAGACGGGATATGGGTGGTAGAGTGTCCCGCGATTCCGGGGTGCGTCAGCCAAGGGGAAACCAAGGACGCCGCCCTAACGAATATCCTCGACGCGATTCGGGCGTGCCTCGAGGTTCGTGCGGAACGAGGATTCCCTCTGACCGTAGAGACTCGCCAGATCGAGGTGATGGTCTGATGGCTCGTCTACCAGTTCTCGGCGCGTCCGAAGTCATTCGCGCTTTTGAAATCCTCGGTTGGGAAGTCGCCCGTTCGGGCAACCACATCATTCTCGTACGCGATGGCTCGAATGTGAGCCTATCAGTGCCGAACCATACTGAAGTGGCTCGGGGTACTTTGAGGCGATTGATCCGGGATGCAGGAATAACTGTCGCAGAATTTACGGATGCTCTGACCTCCTGACCATGTCTCGAAAGTTCGACGGAATCATTTCCAATGGCTGAAGAACACCGCCTGTCCCGTGCCTTGTTATCGCTGGAAGGCCTTGCGATCGGAGACGCATTCGGCGCAATGTTCGCATCGGCACCGAGGGCTGCCGCCATTCGAGTGAGGGAAGATCGTTTGCCACCGCGACCGTGGCGACGGACGGACGATACCGAGATGGCCCTCGCCAATGTCGAAGTATTGAACCGTTTCGGTCGCATCGATCTCGATGCCCTCGCCCGGCGATTTGCAGAGCGCTACGGCGATGATCCGGATCGAGGCTACGGCAAGATGGCGCGGATCATTCTGCGATCCGTATTGCGTGGGGACGATTGCATCCACGGCGGCTTTCGGGCAAGCCGGATCGATGGGAAACGGAGGAGCCATGCGCGTCGCTCCACTCGGTGCTTGGTTTGCCGACGATCTCGATCGTGTTGTCATCGAGGCGCGAGCATCCGCAACGGTGACTCATGCGCATCCCGAAGGGCAGGCGGGTGCCGTGGCCATCGCGATCGCCGCTGCGGTTGCCGCCAACCAGCGGGGAAGATCGTCGGACCTCGCTGCTGAGGCGATTTTCGATGCGGTGCTAAAATACACGCCCGCTGGCGAGACGAGGGCAGGAATCGTTCGTGCCCGAACGCTCACCGACGCTACGACTCAACAGGCGGCCGCGACACTCGGGAGCGGGTTTCTGGTGACGGCACCGGACACCGTTCCCTTCGCGATCTGGTCGGCCACGCGGCACTTGCACAACTACGTCGAGGCCATCGTGGAAACGGTCGCTGGCGATGGCGACTGCGATACCACCTGCGCCATGGTTGGCGGTATTGTCTCGCTATACGTTGGTATCGATGGAATTCCCGCCGCATGGCGAACCGCACGCGAGGAGTTCACCATCGCGATACTACCCAGTTAAGAGGCATTCGATGGACGAGGCGAAATGCAAGAGCCTGAAAGCGGAACTGGCGTCCCAACCGGAACCGCAAATCGTACCCGTCGCTCGTTTCTTCGACGGCAATGATGACTTGGGTTCCATCGGTTGCAATTTGATCGAGCACCCCGGTATCGAGTTTTTTCGCAGCGTTCTCGTCGGCCTGACGAGTCACGCGGATGTAATGGCCGTTTACGCACAGATTTCAGAGCTGGATGCCGGTGAGGATTCGTGGCCATTCGCAAACCAAGTCATCGTAGTCGGCCAAATTCCAATTGAGGAACTGAATCGTTTTGTACGCGAGTTGCAGCCCGATGAAGTCATCGTGTCCAATGGTTATGGGGTATCGCCTTCCATCGCTCAACTGCATCAGAATACACCCGTGTCAGTCATTTGGTGGGATTGACGATGACGCATTTATTCTTCTTCGCGCGGGATGACTTGTTCAGTTAATGTGCCAGTCTTCAGCGCGAGTTTTGAAGCTACGCAATATTGTTGCGTGAGGCAACGCCCCCGCCCTGGATGCGCGGTTCTATCAGCTAAGGAACTGTCTGAAATTAACTTCCCGGTTTGATGGGTATGGCACGATAGTTCCATGTCGGTAGTTCATCGTCGAAGACGATTCGCATCGACTCGA